>NZ_CP064782.1:3000000-3277463 GCF_018905915.1 Azospira inquinata | reverse complement strand
TCCAGGTGATGTGCTATGAACTGCGCATGGCGGCCTTTAACGCCATGCCGCCCCTGGTGAGCCAGGCCACGCCCTTTAGTTCCCCGCCCGCCAGCCACGAGGATATCGAGGGCTTCTTCACCCACCTGGAGCGGATCATGGTGACCACGGATTTCCTCGATCCCACCAATCCCCGCCGCCTGGTGCCCAAGCTGCGGCGCCTCTTTGGCCGGGTGGAGTTGGAGCGGGATGAGGTGAATATCCTCCGGGGCATCCTGGGGGCGGTGGAATCCCACCTCAAGTAGCCGCTTGGGGGAGCCCGCCGACCCTGGCGTTGGCGGATGCCCCCGGGGAAAACGGCACGGGCCAAGGCAATGGGGCTGCCGTGACTGAAGATGGCCGTGAATAGGGGCTCTCCCGGCTTTATTCCCCCACATCACCACGCCACGCCCCTATCCGGGCGGGGAAAAGCGAGATGCCCTATCCACGGCCATTTCCAGGCTATTTTTGGTGGCTGCCGGGGCATACCTGAGCAAGACGCAGGGTTAAATAGTTGATCGGTTTGGTGGGTTATTCTAAACTTGCCCCATCTTGATCAGGAGCTTTCCCATGTTTGCCCGTCTGCGTGAAGATATCCTCTCCGTCTTCGACCGCGATCCCGCGGCCCGATCCTTCTGGGAGGTGCTCACCTGTTACCCGGGCATCCACGCCCTGATGTTCCACCGGCTTGCCAACTGGTTCTGGCGCAACCAGCTGCGCTGGATGGCCCGTTACGCGGCCCACATTTCCCGTTTTCTCACCGGTATCGAAATTCACCCCGGCGCCACCGTGGGGCGGCGTTTTTTCATCGACCACGGCATGGGGGTGGTGATCGGGGAAACCACGGAAATCGGCGACGATTGCACCCTTTACCACGGCGTCACCCTGGGGGGCACGTCCTGGCACAAAGGCAAGCGCCATCCCACCCTGGGTAAAGGGGTGGTGATCGGCGCCGGAGCCAAGGTGCTGGGCCCCATTACCATCGGCGACGGGGCCAAGATCGGCTCCAATGCGGTGGTGGTGCGGGACGTGCCCGCCGGCGCCACGGCGGTGGGCAATCCGGCCCGCATCATCCAGTCGGAAAAAGACCAGCAGCGGGAAGAAACCGCTTCCAAGATGGGCTTTTCCGCCTACGCCATTACCAAGAACATGGACGATCCCCTGGTCAAGGCCATCCACGGCCTGTTGGACCACGCGGTGGAAACGGATCGGCGTCTGGATGCCCTGCGGCGCAAGCTGGATGAGGCCGGCGTGGCGGTGGATGACGAGCTGGCGACGGCGGACCGTTTTGATCCCAAGTATCTGGGCAAAATAGTTGACTAAAGTTGTCGGGATTGACTATAGTTGACTTGAATTATCAAGTATTCCCCCGGGAGGGTATATGCGACTGACCACCAAAGGACGTTTCGCCGTCACTGCCATGATTGACTTGGCCATGCGCTGTAAGGACGGGCCAGTGACCCTGGCCGGCATCAGCGAACGGCAGCGGATTTCCTTGTCCTATCTGGAACAGCTGTTTGGCAAGCTGCGCCGCGCCAGTCTGGTGGAAAGCGTGCGCGGTCCGGGGGGCGGCTACTGTCTGGCCCGGCCCGTGGCCCAGCTCAACGTGGCGGACATCATCCGGGCGGTGGATGAGCCCCTGGACGCCACCCAGTGCGGCGGCAAGGAAAACTGCCACGAAGAACATCGCTGTATGACCCACGATCTGTGGACCACCCTCAACGCCAAAATGTATGAATTCCTGGCCTCCGTGTCCCTGGCGGATCTGGTGGCCAAGCAGGGCGAAAAGGTGGCCCCCCTGGAAGACCAGCGTCGGGAAGGCGCCCGGTCCCGCATCCAGGAAGTGACGGCCAATCTTTAGGTCCGGACCATGTTCGCTCCCGTCTATTTCGACCACAACGCTACCACGCCCCTGGCGCCGGAGGTGCTGGAGGCCATGCTGCCCTATTTGAGGGATCAGTACGGCAATCCTTCCAGTCGCCACGAGTACGGCCGGGCGGCCCGGCGCGCCGTGGAAGAAGCCCGGGCCCAGGTGGCGGAGGCGGTGGGCGCCCATCCTACGGAAGTGATTTTTACCAGCGGTGGATCGGAAACCAACAACCTGTTTCTGAAAGGGGCGGCGGCTTGCCGTCGGTCCGGCTGGGTGGTGGTGAGCGGGGTAGAACATCCCTGCGTGCTGGAACCTGCCCGCCAGTTGGGACACCAGGGCTGGCAGGTTCATGAACTGGCGGTGGATGGGGATGGCCGGGTGGCGGAGGCGGATTTCGCCATCGCCCTGGCCCGGCGCCCCAACCTGATTTCCGTCATGCTGGCCAACAACGAAACCGGGGTGGTGCAGGACGTGGCCGCCTTGGCCGAGCGGGCCAAGGGGGCGGGCAGCCCCTGGTTCCACAGCGACGCCATTCAGGCCCTGGGCAAACTGCCCCTGGATTTTCGCGCCCTGAACGCCGCCGGCGTCCATGCCCTGACCCTTTCCGCCCATAAAATCGGCGGCCCCAAAGGGGCGGCGGCCCTGGTGCTGGACAAGCGGGTGGAACTGGCTCCCCTGATTGCCGGGGGCGGACAGGAACGGAACTTGCGTTCCGGTACGGAAAACGTGGCTGCCATCGTGGGTTTCGGTGCTGCCTGTGCCCTTTCCGTACAGAACATGGAACAAAAAAGACGCCATTTGCAGGATTTGCGACAAGCCCTGGAAGCTGGACTGGGGGCCCTGGGGGCCACGGTGTTCGGCGCCGGGGCACCCCGCCTGCCCAATACCAGTTTCTTCGCTTTCCCCGGTTTGGACGGGGAAACCCTGGTGGGGCAACTGGACCGGGCGGGCTTTGCGGTGGCCAGCGGTTCGGCCTGTTCTTCCGTACAACGGGAACCTTCCCACGTTTTGTTGTCCATGGGAGTGGCCCCCGATCTGGCGAAAGGCGCGGTGCGGGTGAGCCTGGGACGGGAAAACACGGCGGCCCAGGTACAGGAATTCTTGGCAGCCCTGGGGGCGACGCTTCAGCGTTTGACCCACCTGGCGGCCATTGCGGTTTAATTATTGGAGAGCAAACAAATGAAATTGCCGGTCTATCTGGATTATTCGGCTACCACCCCGGTGGATCCCCGGGTGGCGGAAAAGATGATTCCCTATCTGGTGGAAAAATTCGGCAATCCGGCCTCCCGTTCCCACGCCTACGGCTGGGAAGCGGAAGCGGCGGTGGAAGAGGCTCGGGGCCATGTGGCTGCCCTGGTCAATGCGGACCCCAAGGAAATTATCTGGACCTCCGGGGCCACCGAATCCGACAACCTGGCCCTGAAGGGCGCGGCCCATTTCTACGCCGGCAAGGGCAAGCACATCATCACCGTCAAGACCGAGCACAAGGCCATTCTGGATACGACCCGGGAGCTGGAACGGCAGGGCTTTGAAGTGACCTATCTGGACGTTCTGGAAAACGGTTTGATCGATCTGGAACAATTCAAGCAAGCCATTCGCCCGGATACCATTCTGGCGTCCGTGATGATGGTGAATAACGAAATCGGGGTGATCCAGCCCATCGAAACCCTGGGGGAAATCTGCCGGGAAAAGGGCATCATTTTCCACGTGGATGCGGCCCAGGCCACGGGCAAGGTGGAAATCGACCTGCAAAAGCTGAAGGTGGATTTGATGAGCTTTTCCGCCCACAAGACCTACGGCCCCAAGGGCATCGGCGCCCTCTACGTGCGGCGTAAGCCCCGGGTGCGCCTGGAACCCCAAATGCACGGCGGCGGCCATGAACGGGGGTTCCGCTCCGGCACCCTGGCCACCCACCAGATCGTCGGCATGGGGGAAGCCTATCGCCTGGCCCAGCTGGAAATGGCGGAAGAAAACGTCCGTATTAAGGCCCTGCGGGATCGCCTGCTGAAGGGACTTTCCGACATGGAAGCGGTCTACGTGAATGGGGACATGGAACAGCGGGCTCCCCACAATCTGAACATGAGTTTCGCCTACGTGGAAGGGGAATCCCTGCTCATGGCCATCAAGGATGTGGCCGTGTCCTCCGGTTCCGCCTGCACCTCCGCCAGCCTGGAGCCTTCCTACGTGCTCCGCGCCCTGGGGCGGGAAGATGAACTGGCCCACAGTTCCATCCGCTTCACCATCGGCCGTTTCACCACGGAAGAGGAAATCGATTACGTGGTTCAGCTTTTGCACGCCAAGGTGTCCAAGTTGCGGGAATTGTCCCCCCTGTGGGACATGGTCAAAGAAGGCGTGGATTTGAGCAGCGTCCAGTGGGCGGCCCACTAAGGTCCGTCGGCGCCATTGTCATTAAAGGAGTTGAAAAATGTCTTATAGCGTGAAAGTTCTGGACCACTACGAAAACCCCCGCAACGTGGGTGCCTTCGAAAAGGAAGAGGATGGGGTTGGCACCGGCATGGTGGGGGCCCCGGCCTGCGGCGACGTGATGCGCCTGCAAATCAAGGTGAATAAGGAAGGGGTCATCGAGGACGCCAAGTTCAAGACCTACGGCTGCGGCTCCGCCATTGCCTCCTCTTCCTTGGTGACCGAATGGGTGAAGGGCAAGACCCTGGATCAGGCCCTGGACATCAAGAACACCCAGATTGCGGAAGAGTTGGCCCTGCCGCCGGTAAAAATTCACTGCTCCATCCTGGCGGAAGACGCCATCAAGGCGGCGGTGGCGGATTACAAGAAGAAGCAAGGGGACAACTAAATCCGGTTTCCGTATTTTGTCTTCTGAGAGGATTGAATCATGGCGGTAACGCTTACTGAAAAGGCGGCCAACCACGTGGCCAGCTATCTGAGTAAACGGGGCAAGGGCTACGGCCTGCGCCTGGGGGTGCGCACCAGCGGCTGTTCGGGCATGGCCTACAAGCTGGAATTCGCGGACGGCCCCGGGGAAGGGGACACGGAGTTTGAAAGCTTCGGCATCAAGGTCCTGGTGGACCCCAAGAGCCTGCCCTACCTGGATGGCACCCAGCTGGATTACGCCAAGGAAGGCCTGAACGAGGGCTTTAAATTCAATAACCCCAACGCCAAGGATCAGTGCGGCTGCGGCGAAAGCTTCAGCGTCTGACCCCGCCCGGGGCGGCGCCGGGAAGGACGGCTGATCCCGCCCGCCGGGCGCCCCCGGGGGCCCTGGGCCGCTCCAACCAATAGGCTTGCCATGGATTTCAACGCGGATTTTTTCAGCCTTTTTGATTTGCCCGTCGCCTTCACTCTGGACGGAGCCCAGCTGGACGCCCGCTTTCGGGAGGCGGCGGCTAAGGTTCATCCGGACCGTTACGCCGCTGCCCCGGAAGGGGAACGGCGTCTTGCCATGCAGTGGTCTACCCGGGTCAATGAGGCCTATCAGGCCTTGAAAAAGCCCCTGTCCCGGGCCCAGTACCTGCTCAAGCTGGCGGGGCAGGAGGTGGGGGCGGAAAACAACACCGCCATGCCCGTGGATTTCCTCATGGAACAGATGGAATGGCGGGAACAGGTTCATGAAGCCCGGCTGGCGGGTCAGAGCGATGCCCTGGAAGCCTTGCTGGATAAGCTTCAGGACCGGCTGGACGGGGATTACCGGAGCCTGGGAGAATTGCTGGACCAACGCCGGGATTACGCTGCCGCCGCCGCCCTGGTGCGTAAACTCATGTTCCTGGAAAAGCTGCAAAGCGACATCGACGAGGCCCTGGTGGCCCTGGAAGATCAATAATGGCCTTACTTCAAATCGCGGAGCCGGGAGAATCCGCTGCCCCGCATCAGCATAAGCTTGCCGTGGGGATTGACCTGGGCACCACCAATTCCCTGGTGGCCACCGTGCGTAGTGGTCTGGCGGTGGTGCTCAATGACGAAAAGGGCCGTCCCATCCTGCCCTCCGTGGTGCGCTATTTGCCCGAAGGGGGCGTGGCGGTGGGCTACGAAGCCCAGGCTAAACAGGCCCAGGACCCCCGTAATACCATCGTTTCCGTAAAACGCTTCATGGGCCGGGGCCTGGGGGATATTTCCCATGCCGAATCCATGCCCTACGATTTTGAGCCTGCCCCGGGCATGGTGCGCCTGCACACCCGGGCCGGGGTAAAAAGCCCGGTGGAAGTGTCCGCCGAAATCCTCAAGGTGCTGCGCCTGCGGGCGGAAACCGCCCTGGGGGGCGAACTGGTGGGGGCTGTGATAACTGTGCCCGCCTATTTCGACGATGCCCAGCGCCAGGCCACCAAGGATGGGGCCCGGCTGGCGGGCATTAACGTGCTGCGCCTCCTCAACGAACCCACCGCCGCCGCCATCGCCTACGGTTTGGATAACGAGGCGGAAGGGGTCTATGCGGTCTTCGACCTGGGGGGCGGCACCTTCGACATTTCCATCCTGCGCCTCTCCAAAGGGGTGTTCGAAGTGCTGGCCACCGGGGGGGATTCGGCCCTGGGGGGGGATGATTTCGATCAGCGCATTCTCTGCTGGCTCATCGAGGCGGCCAAGCTGCCGCCCCTGGGTGCCCAAGATTCCCGCCTGCTCCTAACCCGGGCTCGGGAGGCCAAGGAATACCTGACTACCCACCCGGAAGCCCCCATTGTGGCCAAGCTGTCCACCGGCCAGGTGGTGGAAGAAAAACTCACCATCGAAATCTTTACCGAAATTACCCAGACCCTGGTGGCCAAGACCCTCCAGCCCTGTAAAAAGGCCCTGCGGGATGCGGGCCTGCGGGTGGGGGACGTGAAGGGGGTGGTGATGGTGGGGGGCTCCACCCGGATGCCTCAGATCCAGAAAGCGGTGGGGGAATTTTTCCGCCAGGAACCCCTCAATAATCTGGACCCGGAAAAAGTGGTGGCTCTGGGAGCCGCCACCCAGGCCAATCTTCTCGCCGGTAACCGGACCTCCGGAGACGACTGGCTGTTGCTGGACGTGATTCCCCTGTCCCTGGGCCTGGAAACCATGGGGGGGCTGGTGGAAAAGGTGATTCCCCGTAATTCCACCATTCCCGTGGCCCGGGCCCAGGAATTCACCACCTTCAAGGACGGCCAGACGGCCATGGCCATCCATGTGGTTCAGGGGGAACGGGAGTTGGTCTCCGACTGCCGCTCCCTGGCCCGCTTTGAACTGCGGGGCATTCCCCCCATGGTGGCCGGGGCCGCCCGGATTCGGGTGACCTTCCAGGTGGATGCGGACGGGCTCTTGTCCGTCACCGCTCGGGAAAATACCTCCGGGGTGGAAGCCTCGGTGGCGGTGAAGCCTTCCTACGGCTTGTCCGACGACGAAATCGGTCGCATGTTGCAGGATTCCATGAATCACGCCCAGGATGACGCTTTCCGCCGCGCCCTGCTGGAAGCCCGGGTGGAAGCCCAGCGCCTCCTGGAGGCCACGGAATCCGCCATCAAGGAAGACGGCCAGCTGATTAAGCCGGAGGAAATGCAGCGCATCCAGTCCGCCATTGCCAAGCTGAAGACGGTGATGGTGGGGGATGACCGGCACACCATTAACAACACCATGGACCTGCTGGGCCTGGAAACCGCCAACTTCGCCGCCCAGCGCATGGATCAGAGTATTAAGCGGGCCCTGGCGGGCAAGAAGGTGAATGACATGCCCGTGGGCGACCCGGAAGAGGAAAAAGCCCCATGACCCAGATCATCGTTCTGCCCCACGAAGACCTGTGCCCAGAAGGGGCGGTGGTGGAGGCAGCCCCCGGCACCTCCATCTGCGACGCCCTGTTGCAGAACCACATTGAAATCGAGCACGCCTGCGAAAAATCCTGTGCCTGCACCACCTGCCACGTCATTGTGCGGGAAGGCTTCCAGTCCCTGGCAGCGGCCGATGACCTGGAAGAGGACATGCTGGACAAGGCCTGGGGCCTGGAGCCCAATTCCCGCCTCTCCTGTCAGGCGGTGGTTCAAGACACGCCCCTGGTGGTGGAAATACCCAAATACACCATTAACATGGCCAAAGAAGGTAAACATTAAAGGAGGGACGTCATGCAATGGACTGACGTAAACCGTATTGCGGAAGAATTGGTGGATACCCACCCGGATGTGGATCCCCTGAAGGTGAATTTTGTGGATTTAATGAACTGGGTGAAGGCCCTGCCTGGCTTCGCCGATGACGACAAGCGTTGCGGCGAAAAGGTGTTGGAGGCCATCCAGGCTGCCTGGATCGAGGAAAGGGAATAACCCGGGCCCGGCAACGGGCCTCTATCCCCATCCCCAGCGCTTGCCCCAGGCAGGCGCTTTTTTATTTTGGAGAGCCCCATGGAAGAACCTAGCCCACCGGCCCAGCGCTTTAGCGATCGGCAACTGGAACGTATCGTGGATGAAGCCACCGTCTATATGTGCGCCTGCCCGGCCCAGGTGGCGGCGGCCATCCGCAATCTGCGCCAGCTCCACGCCTATCAGCGCAATTGCGAGACCCAGGCCCTGGGCGGGGAAGGAGAAACGGGGCTGACCGTCCATCGGGAAATCGCCGCCGCCGCCCTGGGGGCCATGGCTACCCTGGAAGATTGCCTGGACCGGGTGCTGGATATGGAAGGCTGGGACCGGCAAACCCTGCGTATGCCGGAAGGCCTGCGGCGTAAACGCCAGGAATTTCTGGAAAAAGACTGAAAGTCCCTGGGGGGGCTGACCCAAGAGGCTGGTCAGTCGGCAAGCCGGAAAGCCGAGGGAAACGGGGCTCAGGCTCCATGGGGATTCGGAAAGCGGAAAACTAGGGAACTGGGGGCGGGTCTGGCCGTCCCTTTCTGGGCTCTAGGCTCTAGGCTCTAGGCTCTGGGCGGTGCGGTGTCTGTTCTGGTGGGGGCGATTGAAAGCCCTTCGAACCAGGGACCACGGCTGTTCCCTTTCCGCCCCCAGCTACAGCCTCCTGGAGGGATGCGGCTCAGTCGTTGTCCGGCAGGGCCAGTTCCTTGCGCACCGCTTTATAGAAGCGCTGATAGAAGCCCTTGTCGTCGATGGTTTCCCCCTGGGTTTTCAGTTCCCCCTGGGTTTCGCTGGAACTGCTGACGGAAATAGGGAGTACCAGGGGCAGGCTGATGGAGGTGCTCTTGTGGGCGCTCTTGATGTCGAAACGCTCTTCCGTGGCGGTGACGAATAGGCTGGAGCCCTTGTCCCGGGAAATGCAGGTCACGTAAACCCGCAACAGGGCCCGGTTTTCCTCATCCTCCCGGAATTCCTTGCTGCCGATGAAGCTGAGGGATTCGGGCTTAATGTCCTTGGTCATCACATAGCCATCCCCCAGGAGCACCCGATTGGCGGCTTCGCACACCGGGGTGGCGGGCACGATGAAATCCTGACGATGGCGGGGGTCCCCGGCAAAGGCCTCCCGATCATGGTGGGTCTTGTTGCTGGCACAACCGGCCAAGAGGGACAGGGCCAGGAGGGCGGTCAGGGCAGGGCGGAAAGCAGGCATCAACGACATGGGAAAACTCCCGTAAAACGGCAAGGTTCAAAAATGGCGGGGCCAGTGGGGGAAAACGGTAGGGAAGTCCGGCATTTTCCCCGGCCCGGCTGAAGGGGGGCTGACCGTTCCGGTATGTCGGACACGGCGGCCCCGGCCTCAGGCAAAGAAATTCAGAATGCTGTCTAGACCGCCGAAATTAATGGCCACGGCGGCCTTTTCCCGGGTGGCGGGCTTGGCGTGGTAGGCCACGGACAGACCCGATTCTCCCATCATGCGCAGGTCGTTAGCCCCGTCACCCACGGCAATGACCTGTTCCCGGCTCAAGCCGAACTGCTCCCGCAGCCGGGCCAGATGCTGGGCCTTGGCCTGGGCATCCACCACCTGGCCGATAACCCGGCCGGTGAGTTTGCCCCCCTGGATTTCCAGCTCATTGGAGGTGGCGAAATCCAGGCCCAGCTCAATGCGCAGGCGTTCGGTGAAATAGGTGAAGCCGCCGGATAACAGGGCGGTGCGCAGCCCCGCCGCCTTGGCCGCCTCAATCAATTCCCGGGCGCCCGGGGAAAGCTTGAGCCGTTCGGCGAAAACCCGGGCCAGCACCCGGGCATCCAGGCCGGCCAGCACGCCCACCCGGCGTTTCAGGCTTTCCTGATAATCGATATCCCCCCGCATGGCGGCGGCGGTAATGGCCGACACTTCCGCCTTTTTCCCCGCAAAGTCCGCCAGTTCGTCGATGCACTCGATGGTAATCAGGGTGGAATCCATGTCAAAGGCGATCAGACCGTAGTCCTCCAGCCCTTTGCCCGCGGGAACAAAGGCCCAGTCCAGGCCTTCCGCTTCCAGCTGGGCGGCCACCGGGGCGAAGGCCGGCTCCCGCCGGGCCTGGGAAAAACGCACGACCCGGGGAGGCCGGGGCTGGACGGCCTGGGCACCGGTGGCGGCAACAATGGCTTCGATGAGAAAGGTGGGGACGGCGCCCCCTTGGACAACCAGATCGAACATGGGCGGGAGTATGGGGTGAGGGGTTGGCAATGGGCAAAAGCAAAGCCCCGGGCCGAGGCCGGGGCGGATCAAGTCTTAGTGAAGCGAATACCGGCGCGCCTAAGGGGTGCAGGTTGTGGGGGCGGACTGCCGGGGGAAAGTTTCCCGCTCATCCGCCCCCATTGGGGTTATCGATCCCCTTTAAGCGCCCAGGCGGCCGGGGAGCACGTCCCGCAGCAGGGTAGCGGCTTCCCGGATCATTTTTTCCGTGGTGTCCCAATCCACGCAGGCGTCGGTGACCGAACAGCCGTACTTGAGCTGGGACAGGTCCGCCGGAATGGACTGGCTGCCTGCGACGATATTGGACTCGATCATCACCCCCACCAGGGATTGGTTGCCCAAGCGGATTTGATTGACCACGTCGGCCATGACCAGGGGCTGGAGCTCGGGCTTCTTGAAGCTGTTGGAGTGGGAGCAATCCACCACGATATTGTTGGGCAGCTTGGCCTTGGTCAGGGCCTGTTCCGCCATGGAGACGGAAACCGTGTCGTAATTGGGCCGGCCGCCGCCACCCCGCAGTACCACGTGGCCGTAATGGTTGCCCTTGGTGCGCACGATGGCCACCTGGCCCGCCTCGTTAATGCCCAGGAAGCTGTGGGGCTTGGAGGCGGAGAGAATGGCGTTGATGGCGATGTCCATATTGCCGTCCGTGCCGTTTTTGAAGCCCACAGGGGTGGACAGGCCGGAGGACATTTCCCGGTGGGTCTGGGATTCGGTGGTGCGGGCGCCGATGGCGGTCCAGGAAATCAGATCCCCATAGTATTGGGGAGAATTGGGGTCCAGGGCCTCGGTACCGGCGGGCAGGCCGATTTCATTGACCTGGAGGAGAAAATCCCGGGCCTTGGACATGCCCACATCCACCTGGAAGGAATCGTCCATGAAGGGGTCGTTGATGTAGCCCTTCCAACCCACGGTGGTACGGGGCTTTTCAAAATAGACCCGCATGACCAGGAGCAGGGTGTCGGACACTTCGTCCGCCAGGGCCTTGAGGCGCCGGGCGTAATCCAGCCCGGCCACCGGGTCGTGGATGGAGCAGGGGCCCACTACGGCGAACAGGCGGTGATCCTTCCGGTCGAGGATATTGCTCAGATCCTGACGGCCCTGGCGCACCACAGCAGCGGCCCGGTCAG
This sequence comes from Azospira inquinata, assembly GCF_018905915.1. NCBI lineage: Bacteria > Pseudomonadati > Pseudomonadota > Betaproteobacteria > Rhodocyclales > Rhodocyclaceae > Azospira > Azospira inquinata. The sequence continues at coordinate 3,265,949 of NZ_CP064782.1, read as the reverse complement.
ACAGGGGTTGGCGGGCGATCAGCTCCGCCGGGGTAGGCATGGGATCAAAAGCGGCGATATTGATGTTGTCGATGTCGGAAACGTTCATGGTCTGGGGGGGCGGGCAAGCCGCCTCATCAAGCGGTGAGTTGGTGGAACAGTTCCTTTACGGCACCGACCCGGTCAGCCAGGGTGGGAGAGGAACGGGAAAGTGAAAGTTTATCCTGTCCGGCCAGTTTGTAGTTCCGGTTTTTCTGGATGAGCTGGATGATTTTGTAAGGATCGATGGGGGGATTGGGGCAAAACTGCACCAACACCTGGCTGGGGCCTGCATCCAGCTTGATGACCCCCAGGGGCTTGGCGGCCAGGCGCAGGCGGTGGGTGGCCAGCAGGCTCTGGGCCTGGGGCGGCAGTTCGCCAAAGCGGTCGATAAGCTCTTCCTGCAACTGATCCAGGTCTTCTCCCTGGGTGCAGTTGGAGAGGCGCTTGTAGAGGCTGAGGCGCTCATTCACATCCGGGCAGTAGGCGTCGGGCAGAAGGGCCGGGGCGTGGAGATTGATTTCCGTGGTCAGACCCAGGGGCTGGGTCAGGTCCTCGTCTTCCAGGGACTGGCCCTGTTTTAAGGCGGCCACGGCCCGGTTGAGCATGTCCGTATAAAGGTTGAAGCCCACTTCCTGCATTTCCCCGGACTGGTTGTCCCCTAGCACCTCCCCGGCCCCCCGGATTTCCAGGTCGTGCATGGCCAGGTAGAAACCGGCCCCCAGCTCTTCCATGTGCTGGATGGCTTCCAGGCGCTGCTTGGCCTGCTTGGTGAGGGCTTTTTCGTCCTGGATCAGGAGATAGGCGTAGGCCTGGTGGTGGGAGCGGCCGACCCGGCCCCGTAGCTGGTGTAGCTGGGCCAGACCGAACTTTTCTGCCCGGTTGATGAGGATGGTGTTGGCGTGGGGATTGTCGATGCCCGTTTCGATAATGGTGGTGCACAGCAGCAGGTTGGCCCGCTGGCCGGTGAAGTCTCGCATCACCCGCTCCAGCTCCCGCTCGCTCATCTGGCCGTGGCCTACCACGATGCGGGCCTCCGGCACCAGCTTGGTGAGCCGTTCCTGCATGTTGGCGATGGTATCCACCTCGTTGTGGAGGAAATACACTTGGCCGCCCCGCTTCAATTCCCGCAGCACCGCTTCCCGAATCACCCCGTCGGACTGTTTGGTGACGAAGGTCTTGATGGCCAGCCGCTTCTGGGGCGCGGTGGCGATGACGGAAAAGTCCCGCAGGCCTTCCAGGCTCATGGCCAGGGTGCGGGGAATGGGGGTGGCGGTGAGGGTGAGCACGTCCACCTCCGCCCGCAGGGCCTTGAGGGCTTCCTTCTGGCGTACCCCGAAGCGGTGTTCTTCGTCGATGATTACCAGCCCTAGGCGGGAGAACTGGACCTCCTTGCCGATCAGCTTGTGGGTGCCGATGACGATGTCGATTTTGCCTTCCCCCAGTTGCTTTATGGCCTGGCTGCTTTCCTTGGCGGTTTTGAAGCGGGAGAGTTCGGTGATGGTCACCGGCCAGTCGGCGAACCGGTCCTTGAAGGTCTGGTAGTGCTGTTCGCAGAGCAGGGTGGTGGGGCACAGCACGGCCACCTGCTTGCCCCCGGCCACGGCCACGAAGGCCGCCCGCAGGGCCACTTCCGTCTTGCCAAAGCCCACATCGCCGCAGACCAGCCGGTCCATGGGCTTGCCCTTTTGCATGTCCTCCAGCACGGCGGCGATGGCCTGGGCCTGGTCCGGGGTTTCCTCGAAACCGAAGCCCTCTGCAAAGGCCTCGTAATCGCTGTCCTTGAACTGGAAGGCATGGCCCTGCCGGGCCGCCCGGGCGGCGTAGATGGCCAGGAGTTCCGCCGCCGTGTCCCGGGCCTGTTCCGCTGCCTTTTTCTTGGCCTTTTCCCACTGGCCCGAGCCCAGGGTATGGAGGGGGGCGGTTTCCGGTTCGCTCCCGGAGTAACGGGAAATCACATGGAGCTGGGAAACGGGCACGTAGAGCTTGGCCTGGTTGGCGTAATGGAGTTCGAGAAACTCCATTTCCCCATCCCCCAGGTCCAGGCGTACCAGTCCCATGTAACGGCCGATGCCGTGGGATTCATGGACGACCGGGTCTCCCACCTTGAGTTCGGTCAGGTCCCGCAGCCAGTTTTCCACGGAGGCCTTGCGCTGGGCATCCCGGCGGCTGCGCCGGGTGGGACTGCCCGCGTACAGCTCGTTTTCTGTGACCAGGGCCAGGCCGTCCAGGGCAAAGCCCCCCTGCAAGGGAGCCACCCCCAGGCTGAGGGGGGCGCCGTCCCCCAGCAGGGTGGGGAAATCCCCCCCAATGACGGGCTTTAAGCCATGTTCCCCCAGCATTTGCTGGAGAGTTTCCCGGCGCCCGGCGGATTCGGCCAGGACCATGACCCGGCCGGGGTAGCTGTCCAGAAAGCGCTTTAAGGCCAGGAGCGGGTCTTCCGCCCGCCGTTCCACCGCCAGGGGAGGCAGGGGGGCGGCCAGGGGCAGACGGCCCCGGGTGTGTTCCTCCTCCGCCCCATTGACCACCACCTTGCCCAGGGGCTGGGCGGCCAGGAAAAAGGCTTCTTCCATGAGGAACAGCTGATCCGGGGGCAGGAGGGGACGGGCCTTGTCCCCGGCCATGAGCCGGTAACGGCTCTGGGTTTCCTTCCAGAATTCCCGGATGGCTTCCCCCACGTCCCGGTGCAGGCACAGGACCGCTTCTTGCCCCAGATAGTCGAAAAGGGTGGCGGTCTGGTCGAAAAACAGGGGCAGCCAGTATTCAATACCGGCGGAGGGTATGCCGTTGGAAACATCCTTGTACACGCCGGACTTGGCCGGGTCCCCCTCGAACACTTCCCGGAAGCGCTGGCGGAAGTGGCTGCGGCCCTGGTCGTCCATGGGGAATTCCCGGGCCGGCAGGAGGCGGATTTCCGGCACCGGGTAGAGGGTGCGCTGGGTGTCCGCGTCGAAGGTGCGCAGGGTTTCCACCTCTTCATCAAAGAGGTCGATCCGGTAAGGCAGGGGGGAGCCCATGGGGTAAAGGTCGATGAGCCCGCCCCGCACCGAGTATTCCCCCGGGCTGACTACCTGGGTGACGTGGGTGTAGCCCGCCAGGGTGAGCTGGTCCCGCAGCTGATCCCCGTTGAGCTTTTCCCCCTGCTTGATGAAAAAGGTATAGGCCGCCAGATAGGCCGGGGGCACCAGCCGATAGACGGCGGAGGCCGCGGGCACCAGGAGAATGTCGCATTCCTGGCGCATGACCGCGTAGAGGGTGGCGAGGCGCTCGGAAACCAGATCCTGGTGGGGGGAAAAGTTGTCGTAGGGCAGGGTTTCCCAGTCGGGCAGGAGCCGCACCCGGAGTTCAGGCCCGAACCAGGGAATTTCCTCCAGCAGGCGCCGGGCATCCGCCGGACTGGCGGTGAGCACGGCCAGCATGCGGCGCTTTCCTCCGGCGGCCGTTACCCCTTCCTGGCGGGCCAGACGGGCTAGGGCCAGGGCGTCGGCGGAACCGGCCAGAAGGGGCAGATGCAGCCGTTCCCCCGGCTTGGGCAGGGGCGGCAAGGCAGGCAGGGCGGGGTGATCGATGGGGGCGATGGGAGCGGGAGCGGACACGGGACTGTTCTGGGCTTCAGGGTTGGTCAACGCCAGCACGCCCCAACTGGGCGGCAAGGCCGGGTTCGGGGCGGCAGGAGGGTGGATTATAGCGGATTGGGACCGGTGGCCGGAGGCGGTGGGCCGGCGAAAATGGGCGTAGAAAGCCCTGCCTGGCGGAGGGGTTTCTACGCCCGGCTCAGTCTCAGTCCGGCGTTTCCAGGCGCACCGGAATGCGCCGGGCGCCGAAAGTCCCCGGAACCGGGCCGAATCGCCCCGCCAGGGGCGTGCCGCAATCCGGGCAGCGGCCCTGGCTATCCAGGCGGTAGTCGGTGATGTCATACCAATCCCGGCGTATCACCCCGGTGTGGCAATGGGGGCAATAGGTGGTGCCCCCCTCCGGGTCATGCACATTGCCCGTATAAACGTAGTGGAGCCCGGCGTCTCGGGCGATGGCCCGGGCCCGGGTCAGGGTGGCCAGGGGCGTGGGCGGGGTATCCCCCATTTTCCAGTCCGGATGAAAGGCGGTGAAATGGAGGGGTACGTCCGGGCCCAGTTCCCGGGCGATCCAGGTGCTCATGGCCGCCAGTTCTTCCGGGCTGTCGTTCTCCCCGGGGATGAGGAGGGTAGTGATTTCCAGCCAGCAGTCCGTTTCCCGGTGGATGTAGGTCAGGGTATCCAGCACCGGCTGTAAATGGCCGGCGCAGAGGCTGCGGTAAAAGGACTCGGTAAAGCCCTTGAGGTCCACGTTGGCGGCGTCCATGGCGGCGAAAAATTCCCGCCGGGGCTGGTCATGGATATAACCCGCCGTCACCGCCACGGTTTGAATGCCCCGGGCGTGGCAGGCCGCCGCCGTATCCAGGGCGTATTCCGCAAAAATCACCGGATCGTTGTAGGTAAAGGCCACGGCTCGAGCCCCATGGCCTAGGGCCGCCTGGGCAATGGCTTCCGGGGCGGCCTGCTCCTGGAGCCGGTCCATGTCCCGGGCCTTGGAAATATCCCAGTTCTGGCAGAAGCGGCAGGCCAGATTGCAGCCCGCGGTACCGAAGGAGAGGATGGATGTGCCGGGGTAGAAGTGATTGAGGGGTTTTTTCTCCACCGGGTCCAGGCAAAAGCCGGAGGAGCGGCCATAGGTGGTGAGCACCATTTGCCCTCCCTGGGCCTGGCGCACGAAACAGGCGCCCTTCTGGCCATCCTGGAGGCGGCAGTCCCGGGGGCAGAGGTCGCATTGGAGGCGGCCGTCTGCCAGGGGATGCCACCAGCGGGCCGGGAAGGGGGATGGGGAGTCGGACCTATCCATGGGGAAAGGCCTTAACTTTGGCTTTCCTGCCAATGCTGGACCCGGTAGCGTTCCAGACGGACCTCCGGGTCCCAGAAGTCCCCGGGGAGTCCGGCTTTGCGCTTTAACTGGGTGAGGAAGGTTTCCGGGTCCGGCAGACTTTCCCAAACCTGGGGCAGAAAGGTGGCCCGCCGTCCCTGGAAGGTGAAGACCAGTCCGTCTTCCCCGGGGCGCAGCCGGGCCAACGCATCTCCTTCGTCCCGTACAGGAAAAGGCTCGGGGGCGGAGAGGAGGGACACTTCCAGGGCGATGTCCGGATATTCGGTGGCGTCCACCGGATCAAAGCGGGGGTCCCGGAAGGCGGCGGCCCGGGCGTTGACGGCCACATCTTCCGCCAGGGGGCGATAGGCTTCCAGGCTGCCGATGCAGCCCCGGAGTTGCCCCCGGCGGGTCAGGGTGACAAAGGTGGCGCCGGGCTGGGCCAGACGGGCGGGCCGCTCCGGTGGCCGGGGTTCCGGCTGTTCCGGTTGGCCCAGTTCCCGGGCAATGGCATTGCGGGCCAGGGCCAGCAGGGTGGGGCCGAGCCGGGCATCCCCCGGGGCGCTGTCAGGCGGGACCATGGTTATCTCCCGGAATCGGGGCGGGGGGGACGCAGAAGGCCATGGCCCCGTATCCCACTACCCGGTGCTTGTCCCCCGCCGTATCCCCGGAATTACGTAGGTCTAGGGGCAGGGGCATCAGACCATGGCGGCGGGCGACCAGGATCAGGCCATCCAGGGCCAGGGCGCCGCAGGCATCTTCCGGCCGCAGGTCCGGGTCCAGGGCCTGGATGCGTTGCCAGGTCTGTTGGTCCTGCTCCCGGGCTTCCCCGTAGGTAAGGTAATGGGAGAGGTCGGAGCTGATCAGAATCAGGGTTTCCGGGCCGCCCCAGAGCCGCTCCAATACCTGGGCTACCTCTTCCGGGGAGGCCATGCCCACGGCCAGGGGCAGGAGATGGAAATGGCCCAGTTGCACCTGGAGAAAGGGGAGCTGGACTTCCAGGGCATGCTCTTCCCGATGCACGTCCGGGCGCCGGGAAACCTGGGGCAGATCGGCCAGGGCGCCCATGCCCGGTTCATCCAGGGGAACGGTGCCCAGGGGGGTGGCAAACGCCTCCGCCTCGGGCAGGGCTAGGCCTCGCACCGGCACCCGATGGGTGGGGCCGAGGAGCACTACCCGTTGAATACGGTTCTTCAAGGGGGCTAGGAGGCGGTAGGCGCTGGCGGCAATTTCCCCGGAATACACGTAACCGGCGTGGGGCACCAGCAGGGCTTTGAGGGGGCCGGGCAGGGCCGGGGCGGAAGGCGCTTCGGGAGCTTCCAGCAGGGCCCGGACCTGGAGGCGAAGGGTCTCCGGATCAGCGGGATAAAACAGCCCGGCGACGGCGGGAGGGCGGACCTGGGACGGGGTGGGGGAAACCATGGGCAACTCCTGGGAATGCCATGGGGCTAATCATGAGCCCTCGGCGGAGAATTTCAAGCCCGGGGCGTTCCTGGTTGGGGGGGCTGAAAGGGCAGGGGGCGTCCCCTCCCTTTCGGCAATTTATTTCAGCTCAAGGCCCAACCGGCCACGGAGCCCAGGCCCAGGAGGGCGAAGGCGATGGCGATGCGCCGCCCCCGGGCGGCCCCGGCCACCACGAAGACGATACCCAGCTTGAAGACCAGGTTGGCTAGCAGGGCCAGAAGTATGGCCGTAATGGCCTCCGATCCGGGTAGTTTGCCCAGGCCGTAGAGGCGCAGGGAAGAGAGGGTAATGGCATCCACGTCGGTGAGCCCGGAAACCAGGGCGATACCGTAGAGGCCCCAGGCCCCGGCCACGTCCGAGAGCCAGGCGGCCAGGGCCAGCACTATCGCGTAAATACAGCCGAAGGTGAGGGCGGTGCGGATTTCCGCAGGATTGGTGAGGGCCATTTCCGGCAGACCGTCCCGGGCGCCCAGGAGTTTCCAGGCGCCGATAATCAGGGCCACCCCCACCAGGGTGCCGCAGGCCAGCATGGGGAGAACGGTGAGCACCAGATCGGGCTGGACCACCAGGGTAATGAGCACCAGCCGGATCATTACCACCACATTGGCGATCAGGATCACCACCAGGGAGAGGCCCGCCAGGGCAGGCTGGGCCTTGGCGTGGCGGGAAAAAATCAGGGTGGTGGCGGTGGAGGAAGCGAGCCCCCCCAGAATGCCCATGAGGGGGGCGCCGTGCTGCTGGCCGCTGACCCGCAGGGCGGCGTAACCGGCCAGGCTGACCCCGGAAATGAGCACCACCATCCACCAGATCTGGTAGGGATTGAGGGCGTTGTAAGGACCGAAGCCCTGATTGGGCAGAATGGGCAGAATGACTAGGGACAGGGTGGCGAACTGGAGCATGGAAATCAGGTCCCGCCGGGTCAGGTTCTGGGACAGATTGCGCAGTTCCGCCTTGAAATAGAGCAGGGCGGTGACCAGGGTGGCCAGCATTACCGCCAGGGTCCGGTCCCCGTACCAGGTCATGGCGCCGAAGCAATAGCAGAGCAGCAGGGCCACCACGGAGGTGGTGCCCGGATCGGAGGGGTCCGGATGGGCCACGTAGGCGGCCAGCATCATGCCCCCCACCAGGAGAAAGCCCACGGCCAGCAGCCAGGGGGTGCCGGAGCGCACCGAGAGCATGGCTCCCAGGGTGCCTAGCAGGGCGGTGAGGGCGAAAGTGCGCAGGCCGGCCCGGGAGGAGGGATTCCGTTCCCGCTCCATGCCCATGAGGAGGCCGATGCCCAGACTGGAGAGGAAGGCCTGGGAAAATTCCAGACCCACATCGGTGATCAGGTTGGCTTGCATGGGGCGGTTTCCCGGGAAAGACAGGTGGCCCATGGTATCCATTCCCGCCCCCGGTGCAAATGGGAAATGATGCTGCAAAGCAATAAAGACGGGGCTTGGGGCCCTCCGAACCCCTTTCCCGGCGACTTGGGGGCTAGCCTTTTATGGCGTGGGGAAAATCCGCTCCCGGGTTATTTCCCTGCCTCCGGCCCAAGGCGGTGGCTGCCAACTGGTAAAATCGGCCCATGGCTAAACACTATGCATTGGTTCCTGCGGCGGGCAGCGGTTCCCGGTTCGGCGGCCCCCTGCCCAAGCAATACTGTCTCATCGGCGGGCGTCCCCTGCTCTATCACACCCTGGCGGCCCTCTGTGCCTGCCCGGACATTGAACGGGTCTGGGTGGTGCTGTCCCCGGAGGACGATTTCTGGCCCAACCAGGAATGGCAATCCCTGGGCCCTAAGCTGAGCCCCCTGTTTTGCGGCGGCCCCAGCCGGGCGGCCAGTGTGGGCAACGGTCTGGAGGCGGTGGCCGATTGTCTGGCAGAGGAAGACTGGGTGCTGGTCCATGACGCCGCCCGGCCCTGCCTGAACGGGGATGCCCTGGGGCGCCTCATCGGGGAATTGGCCCAGGACCCGGTGGGCGGCCTGCTGGCCGTGCCCGTGGCGGATACCCTGAAGCGGGCCGATGGGGAGCAGCGGGTAGCCGACACCCTGCCCCGGGACGGACTGTGGCAGGCCCAGACCCCCCAGATGTTCCGCTACGGCCTGCTGCGCCGGGCCCTGGCGGCCCATCCCGGGGTGACGGACGAGGCCGGGGCGGTGGAAGCCCTGGGGCTCCACCCCCGCCTGGTGCGGGGGGAACTGAGTAATCTGAAGGTGACCTACGGGGCGGACCTGACCCTGGCCCGAGCCATTCTGGAAGGAAGACAAGCATGAGCGCACTGGCGTTTCGCGTCGGTCAGGGCTGGGATGTACACGCCCTGGTGGCGGACCGGCCCCTGATCCTGGGGGGGGTGACCATTCCCCATCGGCTGGGCCTCTTGGGTCATTCGGATGCGGATGTGCTGATTCACGCCCTCATCGACGCCCTTCTGGGGGCGGCGGCCCTGGGGGACATCGGCCGCCATTTCCCGGATACGGACCCCCGCTGGAAGGGGGCGGACAGCCGGGTGCTGCTGCGCCACACCGTTAGCCTGCTGGCCCAGGCAGGCTGGCGGGTGGGCAATGTGGATAGCACGGTGATTGCCCAGGCGCCCAAGCTGGCGCCCCATATTCCGGCTATGGTGGCCCATCTGGCGGCGGACCTGGGGGTGCCGGAAGGGGTGGTGAATGTGAAGGCTAAAACGGCTGAAAAGCTGGGCTACGCCGGGCGGGAAGAAGGCATCTCCGCCCAGGCCATAGCCCTGCTTCTGCCGCTTCAGGAGTGACCCCCTAGGGGGCGGCGGGCCGGACCAGGGCTCGGCATCCGGGAACACACACATCCATGGAACCAGTGGGACCGACCGGGGCAGGCGCTGCCCTTTCCTCCATTTCCCCCGGAAAAGGGGAAGGGGAGGCAGGTGCCGGAGATCCGGGTAGGCATCAGGGCACGTTCCTGCCCCCTGGGCGGCTCTTTTTCGCCCTCTGGCCAGACCCTGCCACGGTAACGGGGCTAAGGAACTTCGCCCGGACCTGGCTGGCACGGCAGGGTCCGGAGGCGGCCACCCTCTGGCGCCTGATGCAGCCCGAAACCCTTCACCTCACCCTGGCCTTTCTTGGCCAGGTGACGGAGGAGCGGACGCCTCTTCTGGCCTGGGTAATGGGGGCGGTGGACTTCCCCGCCCTGACCTTTGCCTTGGACCGCTGGGGCTGGTGGCCCCATAACCGGATTCTCTGGGCCGGGTGTACCCAACCGCCCCCGGCCTTGCTGGCGTTGGGCAATGGCATGCAGGTAGCCCTGGTGGATGCTGGTTTCCCCCTGGAAGCCCGTTCCTTTTTGCCCCATGTGACCTTGCTTCGGGGCCGGGCGGGGGCGGTGCCCGGCGGGGGAGAGACGGCGGGGCTGTTGCCAGAGCCCCTGTCCTGGACAGCCCATGAACTGGTTTTGGTCCGCTCCGCCCCTCGGGCGGGGCAGGCCCATTATGAAATTCTGGCCCGCCAGCCCCTGGGGCGGCGGGCCCCAAGCCGGGAGGGAGGAACGGTTTGATCAAGAAAATCCGGGTACCCCAGCTGCGGGTCGGCATGTATGTGTGCGACTTTAATGCGGGCTGGCTGGAACACCCTTTTCTGACCAACAGCATGGCCCTGGAAAGCGACGACCAGGTGGCCAAGGTGGTGGAGGCGGGCATTCGGGAGGTCTATATCGACACGGACCGGGGGCTGGACGTGGAGGATGCCCCCACGGCGGCGGAGGCTCGCCTGGCCACGGAAAGCGCCCTAGCCCAGCTGGCCGCCACGCCGGCGCCCTCGCCCCGGGAATCCCTGCCGCCCCCCAGCAGCCTGGCGGAGGAGCTGTCCCGTGTACGCAACACCTTTGGGGAAACCAGCCGAGCGGTGCGGCGCATCCTGGAAGACGTGCGCTTGGGGCGGCAGATTGAAATGGAAGCGGTGGAGCCGGTGGTGGAGCGCATCACCAGTTCCGTGCTGCGCAACAGCAACGCCATGCTCACCCTGCGCCGCCTGCAGCAGCGCTACGACTACATCTACCTCCACTCCCTGGGGGTCTGCGCCATGCTCACCTCCTTTGCCAAATACCTGGGGGAGGATCTGGGGGATATTTACCAGATGGCCCTGGGGGGCCTGCTCCTGGACATTGGGGTGATGCGCCTTAACCCGGAAATTCTCAATAAGCCGGGCAAACTGAGTGGGGAGGAATTCCGCCATGTCCGCTCCCACGTGCTCCTGGGGGCGGACCTGCTGCGACAGCTCCAGGGCATTCCTACCTTGGCTTTGCAGATTCTGGAGCAGCACCATGAGCGCCAGGACGGCAGCGGCTATCCCCGGGGCCTCTCCGGCGATGCTATCAGCCGGGCCGGGCGCATGGCGGCTATTGTGGATGTGTATGACGCCATTACCTCGGACCGGGTCTATCACCCCCGTCTGGACCCGGCCAGCGCCATCCGCAAGCTCTTTGACTGGAGCCGTTTCCAGTTCGACAGCGAGCTGACCCAGGCTTTCATCCGCAGCGTGGGCATTTACCCCGTGGGCACCCTGGTGCGTCTGGAAAGTGGCCGTCTGGGCATTGTCACGGCCCAGCGGGAAAAAAGCCTGCTCCAGCCCGTGGTGCGGGTGATTTTCGACACCCGGCGCAATTACTACCTGCCCCCCACGGATGTGGATTTGTCCCGGCCCCTGGGCCAGGGGGGCGGGGACCGGATTGTGGGCAACGAATCCCCGGTGCAGTGGGGCATCGAGGTGCAGCGCTTTCTCCTCTAGGGGGGGCGCTTGGGGGATCGCCCCGTTCCCGGGGCAAAGTGCTACAGGTGGCTGCTTTAGCCGGCGGAAGGTTCGGTCCCGGCACTTGTTGAGCCAGCGCCCTGGGCCCCCAGAGGCAGGCGCAGCCGGGCGATCAGGCCGCCTCCTGGGCGGGGTAGCAGCTCCAGACCGCCTCCGTGGAGCTTGGCGATGCGCTCCACAATGGCCAGTCCCAGACCCGTGCCCGTGGTGTTGCTGCGGGCGTTTTCCAGGCGGGTGAAGGGGCGCTTCAGGCGCTCCGTTTCTTCCGGGGGAATGCCCGGCCCCCGGTCCCAGACTTCCAGATGGAGTTCGTCCTTGTCCTGGCTGGAGTGGAGTTCCACCGGCCCGGGGGCGTATTTCCGAGCGTTATCCACCAGATTGGCCACGGCCCGCTCCAGGGCCCGGGGGCGCAGAGGCCGGGGGGGCAGGGGAGCGGCCTCCAGAACCAGGGGCTGGCCCCGTTCCTCCCAGCGCCGGGCCACGGCGGCCAGAATCTGGTTGGGGTCCAGGGTTTCTTCCTTCTCCTGGATTTCTCCCCGGGCGAAGTCCAGGAACTGGCCGATGATGTCGTCCATCTGGGCCAGATCCGTCACCATGCCGCTTTGCAGACCCGTATCCTCCACCCCCATTTCCACCGCCAGCCGCAGCCGGGCCAGGGGGGTGCGCAGGTCGTGGGAAATGCCCGCCAGCACCTCGGCCCGGGCGTCTTCCATCTGGGTCAGATCCCGGGACATCTGGTTCAGGGCCCGGGCCAGGAGACGCACTTCCTCCGGTCCATTTTCCGCCAGGGGCGGGGGGCGGCGACCTTCCCCCACGGCCCGGGCGGCCAGGGCCATGGCCCGCAGGGGGCGATCGATACGGGAGGCAATGAGCCAGGCTGCCACCAGGGCCAGGAGCAGGGCGCCCAGACCCCAGCCCAGCCACTGCCAAGCCACGTTCCGCTCCGCCCGTTCCCGGGGCAGCATGAGCCAGTAGTCATCCCCCCCATCCTCGTCGTAAGCGCCGATGCGGAAGCTCACCCAGAAGCCGGGCTGGCCATTGACCGCCAGGCTGTAACGGGTGCTCTTGCCCAGCAGGTGCCGGGCCTGGGCCTGGAATTCCTGAAAAAAGGCCCGGGAGGGGAGGGGCTCCACCACGTCCTGGTCCGGGTCCGCCAGATAAATACGCAGGCCTTCCCGTTCCGCCAGCTCGGTAAGCATGTCCCGACGGCGGATGGGGTCGCTGTTCACCAGGGCGGCCCGGGTGATATTGACCACCGAGGCGGTGAGCTGGGCCAGTTGCTCGGCCCGGGGCTCCCGTTCGGCGGCTTGGAAGAGCTGGATCCAGATAATGACGGAAACGGCCAGGAGCAGGGCCACCAGCAGGAAAATGCGCAGCAGCAGGGAAGGGGAACGGTAGGTCACGGGGGGTAAAAACTAATGGAGGCTTACTGGCGTTTACCGTCGGGTACGAAAACGTAGCCAAAGCCCCACACGGTCTGAATATAGCGGGGGCTTTGGGGGTCCGGCTCAATGAGTTTGCGCAGGCGGGAGATTTGCACGTCGATGGCCCGGTCGAAGGGGCCCTGTTCCCGGCCCCGGGCCAGGCTCATGAGCCGGTCCCGGGAGAGGGGCTGGCGGGGGTGCTGGAGCAGGGCTTTGAGGACGGCGAATTCCCCGGTGGTGAGGGGAGTGGATTGGCCAGGTCGTTCCAGGGTCCGGGTGCCCAGATCGATGGTCAGATCCCCCAGCACCACCTTTTCCTCGCTTTCCGTGGGGGTGCCCGGGGGGGGCGCCGCCCGGCGGCGCAACACGGCGTGGATACGGGCCACCAGTTCCCGGGGATTGAAGGGCTTAGGCAGGTAATCATCCGCCCCCATTTCCAGACCGATGATCCGGTCGATGTCGTCCCCCTTGGCGGTGAGCATGAGTATGGCCTGGTGGGGGTCGCTGGCCCGCAGGCGGCGGCAGATGGCCAGCCCGTCCTCCCCGGGGAGCATCAGGTCCAGCACCAGCAGGTCAAAGGATTCCCGGGCCATGAGCTTGTCCATGGCCGGACCGCCGTCCGCCACCTTGACGGCGAATCCCTGCTCTCCCAGGTAGCGCAGCAGCAAATCCCGCAGACGTTGGTCGTCATCGACGACGAGAATTTTGGCGTGTTCGTTCATGGGCCGCATCCTAACGTGGTTTACCTGAAGCTTGTACCGGGATGGGGAGGAAAAGGGGTAACGGCGTGTAACCCGGTGGGGGTGTGGTTACAAAGTTTTACAAAGCCAAATCCGGGCTTTACACCGTGCTTACAAGCTGTGGATAGGATGGCAGTCACGGAAAAAGCGGGGGGCCGCCGGTCCCTTAACTTGGCCTTTCCGGCCCGCCCTGGCGGGCTGTCGGAAGGACCGGGAAAGGAAGGAACAGGTAAAATGAGCAAAATGTTAATTCACATCCTGGTCGGTGCCGCACTGGCGGCCGGGCTGTCCGGTTTTTCCCATTCCGCCGTCGGGCCCCATAAGCCTGCTTATCAACAACGCCCCCTGTCTCTGTTGCGCTCATGAAAGTCCCCCTTTCCCTTTGTTTGCCCGCCCTCCTGCTCCTCTCCCTGGCAGAAGGGGCCTGGGCTGGCCAGCCCGGCTTTAATCCCCGGGGCATGGACGAGGAAGCTCGCGGCGCCCAGGGCTGGCGCCCGGTGCGGGGGACGGATGGGCGCCGGGACTGGAACCGGCGGGAGGAGGAGAGCGGTCGGGCCGAGAAATCCGCCCGCCGCATGACCCCGGAAGAGCGCCGCCAGCTGCGCCAGGACATTAACGATGCGGGGCGGGACATCTATCCCCGCCGGGGCGGCCGGGCCGACTGATTGCCCCTTACCCCCTATTTTCCTTTCCCTATCCGCGGCCGGCGTCAGCCGGCTTTTTTGTGTCTGCCTTTTCCTCCGAATTCCCCGGCCCTTTTTTCCCGGAAGAAAAGGGTGAAATATTTGTGAGATATGTCACAAGACTGCCCCTGGCGGGGGCGTGCTGGGGGGAAAATCCTGCTGTAGCCTGGACTTAACAAGTTGTTCACATTAGCTGTGGATAACTTTGTGGGTTATTTGGGTACGGATGCGCTAAGTGACCGGGGAATAAGGCTTTTTCTTACCCTGCCCAAAAAACCGGCAAAATATAAAAACCGTTATTAATCATATTGTTATGGATAATTGTGAGCCGTCAAGGCCTATGCTTTGCGGGTAAGCCCCGGAAGGCGGCGGGGACCGGGGCAATGTGCATAAGTCAAGCCCCGAAGAAAAAAATATTCCCCTTGCTTCCCCCAAGGGGGCGGGGTACGGCAGGGCACTTCGGCTAAAATAGCGGCCTTATGAAAATTCTTGCTTTGGAAACCGCCACCGACGCGGGCTCCGTAGCCCTGTGGTGCGACGGGGCCCTGACGGTGCGCCACTGCACCCCGGGTCCCCAGAGTTCCGGCACCCTGTTGCCCCTAGTGCGGGCTACCCTGGCGGAGGCCGGCTGGTCCCTTGCCCAGATGGACGGCCTGGGGTTTGGCTGCGGTCCGGGTTCCTTCACCGGCCTGCGGGTGGCTTGTGGGGTGGCCCAGGGACTGGCGGTGGGTGCCGATCTGCCCGTGCTGCCGGTGGAGACCCTGGCGGCCATGGCCTGGGCCACGGGACTGGAGCGGGTCACTGTCTATCTGGATGCCCGCATGGGGGAGGTGTATAGCGCCCCCTATCTACGTCAGCCCCAGGGCGTGGCCCGCCAGGGGGAGATTACCGTGCTGGGGCCGGACGCCTGCCCCCTGCCTCCGGCCGATGCTACCTGGGCCGCGGCGGGTAACGGCATCGGCGCCTATGCTGCCCTGGCGGCCCGCTTGCAGGCCCCGGCGGCCCGGATCAACCTGGTTTCCCCTGACCTGGTACCGGAAGCCGGGGCGGTGGCCCAGCTGGCGGCCCAGGCTTATGGCCGGGGCGAAGGGCTGGATGCCGCCCAGGCCCTGCCCCTGTACGTGCGGGACAAGGTGGCTATGACCGTGGCGGAACGGCTGGCAGCGGGAGGCAAGGCCTGAGATGGGGGCAGATTGGCTCAGCCGGGAATTCCAGGGCCTGGAATTCCTGCCCATGACCCCGGCGGACCTGGATCAGGTTATGGCGGTGGAAACGGTGGTCTATCCCTTTCCTTGGAGCCGGGGCAATTTCGCCGATTCCATCAAGGCCGGTTACAGCTGCTGGGTGGCCCGGGAAGGAGTGAGCCTGGTGGGCTATCTGGTGCTCATGCCGGCCCTGGATGAAACCCATCTCCTCAATATCAGCGTGGCGCCGGAGCGCCAGGGGCGGGGCTACGGCGGGCGCCTGTTGCGCCGGGCCATGGTCCAGGCCCGCCACGGGGGCGCAGAAAGCCTGCTCCTGGAAGTGCGCCCCAGCAATGCTCCGGCCCTACGCCTCTACCGCAATTTCGGCTTTCAGGAAGTGGGACGGCGCAAGGGCTATTACCCGGCTTCCGCCGGGCGGGAAGACGCCCTGGTGATGCGTAAATCCCTGGCGGAGGTGGTGCTGTGAAACTGTCCCGGGAAGAATTGCTGGAAGAAATGGGCCTGGGGCCGGTCTGGCACTGGCGCCCCCATCCCCTCAGCGAGCCCCAGCGGGCGCCCCGGATGGCGCCGCCCCTGGCGGCCAAGGAGGAAGGGGCGGCCAGCCCAGGCCCGGCGCGTTTGCCTGGGGAGCCCCTGGTTCCCACAGCAACGGCGGCCCCGGCCTTACGGCTTCCTCCCGCCCCTTCGGCGCCGTCCCCCAAGGCCCCGGCTCCCTCCCTGGACCCGGGGGCCATGGCTGCCCCGCCGGCTCCCGCCGGGGACGATGCCCGCAGTCAGGCCATCCGGGCCATGGATTGGGATCAACTGGAAACGGCAGTGCGGGAATGCACCGCCTGCGGTCTCTGCGCCAAGCGCAAACAGGCCGTGCCCGGGGTGGGAGACCGGCAGCCGGATTGGATGTTCATCGGAGAAGGTCCGGGGGCTGAGGAAGACGAACGGGGCGAACCCTTTGTCGGCCAGGCCGGGCGTCTGCTGGACAACATGCTGGCGGCCATCGGCTTAAGCCGGAAGGAAAAGGTCTATATCGCCAATGCGGTGAAGTGCCGCCCCCCCAACAACCGCACGCCGGAGGCGGGGGAAATGGGGGCCTGCATGCCTTTCCTGGAACGCCAGATTGCCCTGGCCCAGCCCAAGCTCATTGTTCTCATGGGACGGGCCGCGGCCCACGCGGTGCTGGGCTCGGACCGGGCCCTGGCTTCCCTACGGGGGCATCGGCACCAGTACAACCGCCAGGGGCTGTCCATTCCCGTGGTGGTGACCTACCATCCGGCCTACCTGTTGCGTAATCTCCCGGAAAAAGCCCGGGCCTGGGAAGACCTGTGCTTCGCCCGGCATATTCTGGCCGGACTGTGAAACCTGCTCCCCGCCCTTGAAAGGCGGGGACATTGTCCCTATCTGGGGGAACCTAGGGGCTACCCCGGCGGCCTCTGGTGCCTGGGTGGTGCTGGGACTGCCCGGCGGATCCATTCCCTCCTTTTCTATTCTGGAGAAGCGTCCATGAAATCCCGTCTTCTGGTTTTGCTGGCCCTGGTGGCCGGCCTTCTTTCCGGTTGCGGCTACAACACCTTTCAGGCCCTGGATGAACAGACCCAGGCTTCCTGGTCCGAGGTGCTCAACCAGTATCAGCGGCGGGCCGATCTGGTGCCCAACCTGGTGAATACGGTAAAAGGCTACGCGGACCATGAGCGCCAGGTGCTTACCGCCGTCACCGAAGCCCGGGCCCGGGTGGGGGCCATGCAACTGACCCCGGAATTGGCCAAGGACCCGGCGGCCCTGGCCAAGTTTCAGGCCGCCCAGGGCGGTTTGTCGGAGGCCCTGTCCAAACTGATGGTGGTGTCGGAACGGTATCCGGACCTAAAGGCGGACCGGAATTTCCGTGACCTACAAGCCCAGCTGGAAGGCACGGAAAACCGCATTGCGGTGGCCCGCAACCGCTATATCCAGGCGGTCCAGGCCTACAACACGGCCCTGCGCACCTTCCCCAACAATCTCACGGCCAAGGCCTTTGGCTACACCCCCAAGCCCAATTTCACCGTGGCCGATGAAAAGGCCATCGCCACGCCGCCCAAGGTGGACTTCGGCGGCGCTCCCCAGGCAGCTGGCCAGTCCCGTTAAGGGCAACCAGGGAAATCGGTGGAACGAGGCGCCGTGGCGATGGAAAGCCGGCTGGGCGGTTATGGGGAGCGGTGGGGCCGCTGGTTGGCCTTCCTGCTCCTAGTCGGCTGCCTGGCCCTGAGTGCCCTGGCTCGGGCCGATACTCTGGTGCCCATTCCCCCCTTGCAGGGTCGGGTCACGGATCTGACCGGTACCCTGAGTCCGGCTACCCGGGAGGCCCTGACCCGCCAGCTGGCCGATCTGGAGCAGGCCAAGGGGGCCCAGGTGGCGGTGCTCCTGGTGCCCACCGTGGGGCCGGAAAGCATTGAGCAATACAGCCTGCGGGTGGCGGAAGCCTGGAAACTGGGGCGCCGGGGCGTGGATGACGGGGTGCTGCTCCTGGTGGCCAAGAATGACCAGCGGGCCCGGATTGAGGTGGGCTACGGCCTGGAAGGGGCTATTACGGATGCCCAGGCCAAGGGCATTATCGAAGATCGGATGTTTCCCCTGTTCCGCCAGGGAAATTTCAATGCTGGGGTTGAGGCCGGGGTCAGCGCCCTGGTTAGTCTGATTCAGGGCGAGGCTCTGCCGCCGCCGGCGCAAAAAGCCGGCGCGGGGAAGGACTATTCCTGGAATGATCTCTTCATTTCTGCGGTCATGCTGGCCCTGGTCGGAGGCGGCCTATTAAGGGCCCTCTTCGGCCGTCTGGTGGCCGGGCTGGTGTGCGGGGGGCTCATGGGGTTGTTGGCCGGACTTGGCGGTCTGGGCTGGTTGGCTGCCCTGGGGCTGGGCATCCTGGTGTTCTTCCTGGTGCTCCTGGGGGGCTTTTTCCCCGGTGGCGGCTGGGGTGGCCCGGGACGTGGGGGCTCCGGTTGGGGTGGCGGTGGCTTTTCCGGCGGTGGCGGCAGTTTTGGAGGCGGTGGCGCCTCGGGAAGGTGGTAAGCCCTATGGATTGGCGTAAATGGCTGCGCTATTTGCTGGTACCCGGCTGGGTGGCCCGGCGTCGCTTTTCCCCGGGAGCCTTGAAGCATCTGGAAGCGCTCATCGCGGCCTCGGAAGCCTGTCACGAGGGGGAACTGCGTCTGGTGGTGGAAGGCTGTCTGCCCTTTGTCTATGCCTTTGCCCCGGACGGCTGCCGGCGTCGGGCTCTGGAGCTATTCGGCTCCCTGGGGGTCTGGGACACGGTGCATAACAGCGGCGTTCTGATTTACGTGGATTTGCTCGACCGGCAGGTGGAAATCGTCGCAGACCGGGGCGTCCATGCCCGGGTAGGGGATGGCTTCTGGCAGGACGTATGCCGGGAGATGGAGCGGGCCTTTGCCCGGGGCAATTACCTGGGGGGCGCGGAAGGGGCCATTGCCCGCATTACCGCAACCTTGGCCACCCATTTCCCTGCTCGGGAAAAGGACAGCAACGAATTGCCCGATGCCCCTCTGGTCCTCTGAAACGAGGCATTCCCCGGGACAGGGGAAGTGGCTGGCCCAGCTTGGGAATCCGTAGGGAGGGTGGGGCAACTAGGGGAGGCGCTGACTTCTCCTTGGGGGACCTGAGAGCCTGTAAGGCAGCCTGATTGGGCCGGTATTAACCCGGCCCAAGTTTTTCCTCTCCGCCCCTAATGCAGGGGGGAGTCGTCCAGATGGATGACGTCGTCCCGCTCCCGCTGGTTGTGGAGGTGGCGCAGGCGCACCAGGGCCATGGCGGCGGAGACGAAGACGCCGAAGATGGCGATGATGGTGTAGATGGACAGGTCGGCCCGGAGCATGACGGCGTAAAGACCGGTCATCACCAGGATGGACAGGTTTTCATTGAAATTCTGTACGGCGATGGAGTGGCCCGCTCCCATGAGAATGTGGCCCCGGTGTTGCAGCAGGGCGTTCATAGGCACCACGAAAAAGCCGGAAAGGACGCCCACCACCACCAGCAGGGGCACGGCCAGCCAGAACTGGTGCACCACGTTCATACCGATCACCCCCACCCCCATGACAATGCCCAGGGGAATGACCCTCACGGATTTGCGCAGGGTGATCCAGCGGGCGGCCACCGAGGCCCCCAGGGCCACCCCCACGGCTACCACCCCCTGAAGCATGGAAGATTTGGCCAGATCCAGTTGCAGGGAGGCTTCCGCCCATTTAATGACAATGAACTGGAGGGTGGCGCCGGCGCCCCAGAACAGGGTGGTCACGGCCAGGGATACCTGACCCAGCTTGTCCCGCCAGAGCAGGGAGAGGCAGTGGTGAAATTCCTTCACCAGATACCAGGGGTTTTTGTGCAGGGGCTTGTGATCCACCCCCGTGTCCGGGATGTAAAGGTTGAAGAAGGCCGCCATCAGATACAGCCCTCCCACCACGGACAGGGCCATTTCCACCACCGTGTCGATGGGGGTGTCGATAAAGGGGAAATCAAAGCCCAGGAGCACCCGGGAGACGGCGGGCTCGATTAGGGCGCCCCCCAGTACCGTGCCCAGAATAATGGCCCCCACGGTGAGGCCCTCGATCCAGCCATTGGCCAGGACCAGGAGCCGGTGGGGCAGGTATTCGGTGAGGATGCCGTATTTGGCCGGGGAATAGGCCGCGGCGCCCAGGCCCACCACCCCGTAAGCCACCAGGGGATGGACGTGGAAAAACATCAGGGCACAGCCCGCCACCTTCACCGTATTGGAGATGAACATCACCCGCCACTTGGGCATGGAATCCGCAAAGGCCCCCACAAAGGCCGCCAGCAGCACGTAGGAAATGGTGAAAAAGAGCTTGAGCAGCGGGTCGTAGGCGTCCGGCGCCTGCATTTCCCGGAGGGCGTAGATGGCGGTGATGAGCAGGGCATTGTCGGCGAGCGCGGAGAAAAACTGCGCCGCCATGATGATGTAAAAGCCAAACTGCATGCGGTGGGAGACTGGGGTCGAAAAAGGGCCGGAAAGGCCCCTGGGAGACCGGTCTTATAGTTGTCGTGAGTGGCTTCGGGTTATACCACGAAAGGCTTAAAGTTGTTAGGGACCCCGGTTCCGGGCCCTTCCAGGCTGTCCCGGGGCGCGCTTTTGTGCTTGAATAGCGACCCGGGAAATAAAAGGGTCCAGGGCATATGGCCGATCGTCGCCTACAGGTATTTCACGCTGTCGCCAAACAACTGAGTTTCACCAAGGCGGCAGAAACCCTGTTCATGACCCAGCCGGCGGTGACCTTTCAGGTGAAGCAGCTGGAAGAACATCTCAATGTGCGCCTCTTCGACCGGGGCCACGGCCGCATCAGCCTTACCCCGGCGGGGCGCCTGGCCCTGGAATACGCGGAGCGCATTCTGGGGGATTACGCCGAACTCCAGGCCCGGTTGGCGGAAATGTCCAATCAGGTGGAAGGGCCCCTGTCCGTGGGGGCCAGCGCCACCGTGGCCGAATTCATGCTGCCCCGGGTCCTGGCGGAATTCAACGCCTCCTATCCCCAGGTCCGTACCCGGCTCACCGTGGGCAATTCGGAAACCATTGAAAACCGGGTGGCCGAGCGTTCCCTGGATGTGGGGCTGGTGGAAACGGAAGTCCATCTTTCCGTGCTGGCGGCGGAGGTCTGCTGTCAGGATGAATTCCAGGTCATCTGCGCCCCCGGCCATCCTTTGGCGGGCAAGACTTCCGTCACCCCGGAAACCCTCCAGGCCCACGCTTTCATCGCCCGGGAACCGGATTCGGGCTCCCGGGAACTGACCGACCAGTATTTCCGCAATGCGGGCCTGGCCCCGGAGCGGATGAACATCCTCATGGAACTGGGCAGCCCGGAAGCCTTGAAGGGGGTGGTGAGCACCGGTCTGGGCTTTGCCGTGGTATCCCGCTCCAGCTTTGCCAAGGAATGCCAGCTAGGCCAGCTGGTGGCCATTCCCCTGAACCCGCCCCTGGCCCGCACTCTTTCCCTGGTTTATCCCCAGGAACGTTTCCATCCCCAGGTCCTGCGGACCTTCGTTGATTTCACCAAACAAAAACTCAAGGAGTATTTCGCCTGATGTCCCGCCCGATTCGCGGACGCGTCGATCTGGACGCGCTGCGTCACAATTTTTCCGTTGCCCGCCGTTATGGCGCCGCCCGTAACACCCGCCTGTTTTCCGTCGTCAAAGCCAACGCCTACGGCCATGGCCTGGTCCCCGTGGCCACCGCCCTGGCCGATCTTACCGACGGCTTCGCCCTGCTGGAACTTTCCGAGGCCATCGCCCTGCGGGAAGCCGGCATCCAGAATCCCATCCTGCTCCTGGAAGGCTTTTTCCGGGCCGACGACCTGCCCGTGCTGGCCGAATACGGCCTGACCCCGGCGGTGCATCGCCTGGATCAACTGGAAGCCATTGAAGGGGCCGGTCTGCCGGTCCAGCTACCGGTTTTCATCAAACTCAATACGGGCATGAACCGGCTTGGCTTCACCGCCGCCACCCTGCCCGCCGCCCAGGCCTTCCTGGCCCAGGCCAAGGCCATCGGGGACGTGGCCTACATGACCCACTTTGCCGATGCGGACGATCCCCGGGGCGTGGATTGGCAAATCCAGCGTTTCGATGCCCTGGTGGGGGGCTGGCGGGGCACCGTGTCTCTGGCCAATTCCGCCGCCCTGTTGCGCCATCCCCAGGCAGTGCGGGGCTGGGCCCGGCCTGGCATCGTGCTCTACGGTAGCAGCCCCTTTGCGGATCAGTCCGCTGCCGATCTAGGCCTCAAGCCGGTGATGAGTCTGGAAAGCGAAATTCTCACGGTTCAGGAACTGGCTCCCGGGGAACGGGTGGGCTACGGCGGTCTGTTTGAAGCCCAGGCTCCCACCCGGATCGGCGTGGTGGCCTGTGGCTATGCGGACGGTTATCCCCGCCACGCCCCCACCGGCACCCCCATGCTGGTGGATGGCCACCGTTCCCGGCTCCTGGGCCGGGTGTCCATGGACATGCTGTGCTGCGATCTCACCGACCTGCCCCAGGCCGGGGTGGGCAGCCAGGTGACCCTGTGGGGCGGGGACCTGCCCGCCGACGAGGTGGCCAGTGCCGCCGGCACCATCAGCTATGAGCTGTTCTGCGCCGTGGCCCCCCGGGTGCCCATGAGCCACGTGGGCGGTCAGGCGGACGTGGCCTGAGGCCGTCCTTCCGGCCACCCCCAGGGGGGTGGCCGGAACGCTGGATTTTGGGCGCCCCGGGTGCCCAGGCTTTGTCTCTTCCCCCTCCCGTTTCCGGCGTCCGCCGGGCGGGGAGGGGAGTGTTGCGCCCTCGGGCCCTCCCTCCGGGGGGCGCCCGCCCGGGCCCCATTCCTTGAGGTATGCTCCCGCCCATGGTGAAAAAAAGCGAAAAAAGCGTCTATATCTGCACCGAGTGCGGCACCCAGCTGCCCAAGTGGCAGGGCCAGTGCCCGGGCTGTAACGCCTGGAATACCCTGGTGGAAAGCGTGGCGGAAAAGCCCGTGGCCAACAACCGCTTCCAGTCCCTGGCCCCCACCACCCCCAAGCTCCAGCCCCTGGCGGAAATTGAGGCCCGGGAGGCGGTGCGCCTGCCCACGGGCATCGGGGAGCTGGACCGGGCCCTGGGGGGCGGGCTGGTGGCTGGCGGGGTGGTGCTTATCGGCGGGGACCCGGGCATCGGTAAAAGTACTCTGCTGCTCCAGGCCCTGGCCAACCTTACCCGCCAGTCCCCGGCCCTGGGGGCCCTTTATGTGAGCGGGGAAGAATCGGGGGAACAGGTGGCCCTGCGGGCCAAGCGCCTGCAACTGGAGGTGGGGGATCTGCCCCTGCTGGCGGAAATTAACCTGGAGCGCATTCTGGCGGTGTTGCAGGAGGCCCGGCCCCAGGTGGCGGTGATCGATTCCATCCAGACCCTGTGGTCCGAGCAGCTCACTTCCGCTCCCGGCTCCGTGGCCCAGGTGCGGGAATGCTCGGCCCAGCTCACCCGGCTGGCCAAGCAGAGCGGCATTACGGTGATTCTGGTGGGCCATGTGACCAAGGACGGGGCCCTGGCCGGTCCCCGGGTGCTGGAGCACATTGTGGATACGGTGCTCTATTTCGAGGGGGATACCCATTCCAGCTTCCGCCTTATCCGGGCCTTCAAGAACCGCTTTGGGGCGGTGAATGAGCTGGGGGTGTTCGCCATGACCGACAAGGGGCTGAAGGGGGTGAATAACCCCTCCGCCCTGTTCCTCTCCCAGCATGCCCAGGATGTGCCCGGCTCCTGTGTCATGGTGACCCAGGAGGGCACCCGGCCCCTGCTGGTAGAAATCCAGGCCCTGGTGGATGGGGCCATGGGGGGCAATCCCCGGCGCCTCACCGTGGGCCTGGAGCAGAACCGGCTGGCCATGCTCCTGGCCGTGCTGCACCGTCATGCGGGCATCGGCTGCTACGACCAGGATGTGTTCGTCAATGCGGTGGGGGGGGTGAAAATTTCCGAACCGGCGGCGGACCTGGCGGTGCTGCTGGCCGTGGTGTCCTCCCTGCGCAACCGGCCCCTGGCGCCCAAGCTGGTGGTCTTTGGGGAAGTGGGCCTCACCGGGGAAATCCGTCCCGCCCCCCGGGGCCAGGAACGGCTGCGGGAAGCGGCCAAACTGGGCTTCACCCGGGCTCTGGTGCCCGCCGCCAATCTGCCCCGCCAGCCCCTGGAAGGCATGGAGGTCCAGGGCGTGGCCCGGCTGGAAGAGGCGTTACAACTGGCCTTTGGGGACTGACGGAGCGGGAAAGGGTGGGGTAGGGTCTGGCAGGGCTGGGGCCGGAAGAAAGTAGGGCCAAAGGTAGGTAGGGGGGCGCTGGGGATTCTTGTTAATTCCCGTTTCCAGAGGCCCCGTGGCCTGGGCGCTGGGCTTGGGGGGCTGCCCCGCCGCCAGAATCCGCCCCCTGGCGATTTCAACCCAACCCAACCCAACCCAACCCAACCCAACCCAACCCAACCCAACCCAACCCAACCCAACCCCTCTCCCCCTGATCCCGCCCTTCCGCTAGCATAGCTTCCTGATTTTCATCTCTCCCGGCAGGCCCTCCGGTGTTTCGTCCGGTGTCGGCCCCCGGATTTTTCTGGAGTGTCTTGCCCATGCATCCGGATACCGATCTCCGCCCCCTGTTCAGCGCCCGTTACGGCCAGCCCACCGCGTTTCCTCTGCCGGACACCAATGAGGTGTTGCACAGCCTGCTGGAACACCGCTCCGTGCGGGCTTTCCGGCCCGATCCCCTGGCGCCGGGCCTCCTGGAAACCCTGGTGGCGGCGGCCCAATCCGCCTCCTCCTCTTCCAATCTCCAGGTGTGGAGCCTGGTGGCGGTCCAGGACCCGGCCCGCAAGGCCCGGCTGGCCGAGTATTGCGGCAACCAGGCCCATGTGGCGGCCTGTCCCCTGTTCCTGGCCTGGCTGGCGGACCTGTCCCGTCTGGAACGGGTGGCCCGGCGCTTGGACCAGCCCAGCGCCGCCCTGGATACCCTGGAAATGGGCCTGGTGGGGGTGATCGACGCGGCCCTGGCGGCCCAGAACGCGGTGGTGGCCGCCGAATCCCTGGGCCTGGGCACGGTCTATATCGGCGGCCTGCGCAACCGGGTGCCCGAGGTGGCCCGGGAGCTGGAACTGCCGCCCCATGTTTTTCCCGTCTTCGGCCTGTGCGTTGGCTATCCGGATTCGGCCAAGCTGCCCCGGGTCAAGCCCCGTCTGCCCCAGACCACGGTACTGCATCGGGAACGCTATCGGGTGGATGAGGCCGGGGAGGCGGCGGCCATCGCCGATTACGACCACACCATGAGCGCCTTTTACCGGGGAGCGGGTATCCGGGCGGAAGGCTGGACGCCCCATTCGGCCAACCGGGTGAAGGGGCCGGAAAGCCTTTCGGGGCGGGACAAACTGGCCGACTTTTTCAGGGGACAGGGCTTCCCTCTGAAATAGCCGGGGAGGCCCTGGCGATTCCCTATCCCCGGTGAAGGCCGTCCCGGGCGCCCCTCCCGGGCCTTGCCCCGGACCGCCAGGTGGCATAAGGTTTTGCCTTAATGCTGAATGGAAGTTGGCGGTGGGCTTGATCCTCCCCGGGCCGTGGACTGAAAAGCCCGTGGTTTCTAGCTGGGGCGGGGGTAAAAACCTAGATCCAGGGAATACGCCCCTCTCCGGGCGGTTTTTGGGGGAGGGAGGTGGCCCACTGCTCCGGGGTCCCCGGCAGCGCTGGACCGCCGTCCTGCCCCCACCCCCATACTAAAGCCGACTCCGACTCCGACTCCGACTCCGACTCCGACTCCGACTCCGACTCCGACTCCGACTCCGACTCCGACTCCGACTCCGACTCCGACTCCGACTCCGACTCCGACTCCGACTCCGACTCCGACTCCGACTCCGGCCTCGCCCCCTTTTGCCGAAAGCCCTGCCCATGACCCCCTCCCTTTCCTTCTGGCGCCTGGTCTGGCGTTTGCTGCGCCGGGACTGGCGGGCCGGGGAGCTGGGTCTGCTGGCGGCTTCCCTGGTGGTGGCGGTGGCCAGCCTGTGTTCCGTGGCCTTTTTTACCGACCGGGTACAGCGGGCCCTGGAACTGGAATCCCACCAGCTGCTGGGGGCGGACCTGCTGCTCACGGCGGATCATCCCTGGGCCCCCCGTTTTGCCGCGGAGGCGGCCCGGCGGGGCTTAATCCAGGCCCGCAGCGCCACCTTCCCCAGTATGTTGATGGGCCAGGGCGACCGGCCCCAGCTGGCGGAAATCAAGGCGGTCAGTCCGGCCTATCCCCTGCGGGGGCGGCTGCGCCTGGCCCCGGCCCCCGGTGCGCCGGACCGGGAGACCCGGGCCATTCCTGCTCCCGGCCAAATCTGGCTGGAGGAACGGCTGGCCCGGGAATTTCCCCCGGGCTCCCGGGTCCAGGTGGGGCAGAGCCAGTTGGGGGTGGCCGGGGTGCTCACCCAGGAACCGGATCGGGGGGTGAGCCTCTTCAGCGTTGCTCCCCGGCTGCTGATGAATGAGGGGGATTTGCCCGCCACCGGCCTGATCCAGCCCGGCAGCCGAGTGCAGTACCGGCTCCTGCTGGCTGGGCCGCCGGGGCCCATCGCCGCCTACCGGGCCTGGGCCTTGCCCCGGCTGGGCCGGGGGGAACACCTGGAAGACGGGGGCAATGCCCGGCCGGAAATGCGCAACGCCCTGGACCGGGCCCGCCAGTTTCTCGGGCTAGCCTCCCTGCTGGCAGTGATACTGGCGGCCGCCGGGGTGGCCCTGGCCGCCCGCCGCTATCTGCAACGCCATCTGGATGCCTGCGCCGTCATGCGCTGCCTGGGGGCCACCCAGGGACGACTCCTGGGCCTCTTCCTCGGCCAGTTCCTGCTCCTGGGCCTGGGGGGCTCCCTCGCCGGGGTGGCCCTGGGGTGGGGCGCCCACTGGCTGCTCCAATGGCTGTTGGCGGGCCTCTTGGCCACGCCCCTGCCACCCCCGTCTCCGGTGCCCGCCTTCCAGGGGCTGGCGGCGGGGCTGGTGCTGCTCTTTGGCTTCGCCCTGCCCCCCCTGATCCAATTGGGCCGAGTGGATACCCTGCGGGTGCTGCGCCGGGAACTGGGGGCGCCCGCCGCCGGGGCCCTGGCTTCCTACGGCCTGGGGCTGGCAGCCCTGGCCGGGCTGGTGTTCTGGGCCGCCGGGGAACCTCGCCTGGGGGCCTACGCCAGCCTGGGCTTTCTCGGCCTGCTGGCCGTGGACGGGGCCCTGGCCTGGGGCCTGCTGTACCTCCTGGGCCGCTGGCGTCGCCACCGGGGGCCGGGGGGGCTGGGCCATTTTGGCTGGCGCTACGCCCTCATGGGTCTGGAGCGTCGGGCGGGAGCTACGGTGGCCCAGGTGGTGGCCCTGTCCCTGGGCCTGACCGCCCTGCTGTTGCTTACCGTGACCCGGGGGGATTTGCTGGCGTCCTGGCACCGGGCCCTGCCGGCGGACGCCCCCAATCGCTTTGTTATCAACATTCAGCCGGAACAGCGTCAGGCGGTGGGGGCCTTTCTTCGGGCCCGGGGCTTACCCGTAACCCTGGCCCCTATGGTGCGGGCCCGGCTGGTGGCGGTGAATGGTCGCCCGGTGACTCCAGACAGCTATCCGGAGGACCAGGCCCGGCGCCTGGTGGAGCGGGAATTCAATCTTTCCTGGCGGGACACCCTACCTGAGGGCAATCGCCAGGGGGCGGGACGCTGGTTTCGTCCCGGGGACAAGGGGGTGGCCTCCCTGGAAGAGGGGCTGGCCAAGACCCTGGGCCTAGGGGTGGGGGACCGGCTCAACTTTACCGTGGCCGGGGAGCGGCTGGCCGTGACCGTGGTGGGCCTGCGCCGCCTGTCCTGGGATTCCATGCGGGTGAATTTTTTTGTGCTGACCCCCACCGGGGTGCTGGAGGATTATCCGGCCAGCTGGATTACCAGCTTTTATCTGCCCCCTGCCCGGGCCGAGGTGGAAGGGGCCCTGGTTCAGGCCTTCCCCAATCTCACGGTTATTGATGTGGGGGCCATTCTGGCCCAGTTGCAGGACATTCTGGATCAGGTGGCGGCGGCGGTGCAGTTTGTTTTTCTCTTCACCCTGGCCGCCGGTCTGCTGGTGCTCTATGCCGCCCTGGCCGTGTCCCGGGACGAGCGGCGCTATGAGTTGGCCCTATTGCGGGCCCTGGGCGCCCGACGGCGGCAGTTGTCCTTGGCCGTGTTCGGGGAATTTGCCCTGGTGGGGGGGCTGGCTGGGCTCATCGCTGCCGGGGGCAGCCAGGCCGTGGGCTGGCTTCTGGCCCGGGAGGTGTTTCACCTGAGCTACGGGGCCTCCCTATGGGCCTTCCCTCTGGCCAGCCTGGGCGGTGCCCTGGTGGTGGCCGCCCTGGGGAGCTGGTTTGCCCGGCCCCTGTTCCAGGCGCCGCCCATGGAGGCCCTGCGGGCGGGGGAATAGGGGGTGGGACGGGGAGGGGCGACGGCGGGGCCCGGAATGGTACAATTCCGCCCCTTGAACGCCCGGACCCCGGCCTTTTCCGCCCCGGCCCTTGACTGTTTCCGAAAGCCTTTTCTCCATGAGCGCAGAACTCCAGGCAATTGCGGCCGAAGCCCAGCGGCGGCGCACCTTTGCCATTATTTCCCACCCGGATGCGGGTAAAACCACCTTGACGGAAAAGCTCCTCCTCTTCGGGGGAGCCATTCAGGCCGCCGGGACGGTGAAAGCCAAGAAGAGCGGCCGCCACGCCACGTCGGACTGGATGGAAATCGAAAAGCAGCGGGGCATTTCCGTAGCCTCTTCCGTGATGCAGTTCGAGTACGGGGACCATGTGGTGAATCTGCTGGACACCCCGGGGCACCAGGACTTTTCGGAAGATACCTACCGGGTGCTGTCCGCCGTGGACTCGGCCCTCATGGTTATTGACGGGGCCAAGGGGGTGGAACCCCAGACCATCAAGCTGTTGGAGGTCTGCCGCCTGCGCACCACCCCCATCCTCACCTTCATCAACAAGCTGGACCGGGAAGTGCGGGACCCCTTCGACCTCTTGGACGAAGTGGAATCGGTGCTGAAAATCACCTGCGCCCCTATCACCTGGCCCATCGGCATGGGCAAGACCTTCCGGGGGGTGTATCACCTGGCCAATCAGACCGTGGCCCTGTTCAAGGCCGGGGAGGGCAAGGACCCGGAAATCGTCCATGGTCTGGATCACCCGTCCCTGGCCGGGTTTAGCCAAGAAATCGCCAAGCTCAAGGAAGATCTGGAACTCCTGGCGGCGGCCAATACCTTTGATCAGGAAGCTTTCCTCGACGGTACCCTGACCCCGGTGTTTTTTGGCTCCGCCATCAATAATTTCGGCGTCCGGGAAATTCTGGACGCCCTGGTGGCGGAAGCCCCGGCCCCCATGCCCCGGCATACCTCGGAACGCATGGTGGGGGCGGATGAGAGCAAATTCTCCGGCTTCATCTTCAAGATTCAGGCCAATATGGACCCGGCCCACCGGGACCGGGTGGCTTTCCTGCGGGTCTGCTCCGGCCACTTCGAGCGGGGCATGAAACTCTGGCAGGTGCGGACCGGCAAGGAAATCCGGGCGACCCAGGTGGTGGCCTTCCTTTCTCAACGGCGGGAGACCATCGAAGACGCCTGGCCCGGGGACATCATTGGTCTCTTCAACCACGGCAGCATCCAGATCGGGGATTCTTTTACCGAAGGGGAAACCCTCCATTACACCGGGATTCCCTATTTCGCCCCGGAAATGTTCCGGGCAGCGCGTCCTAAAAATCCCTCAAAAATGAAGCAGTTCCATAAGGGACTTGAACAATTAGGTGAGGAAGGGGCGATCCAGGTCTTCAAGCCCGAATCGGGCTATGAGGTGATTCTGGGGGCCGTGGGGGTGCTCCAGTTTGAAGTGGTGGCCCACCGGCTGGCCACGGAATACGGGGTGGAAGTGTTGCTGGAGCCCAAATCCCTCTACGGGGCCCGCTGGGTGACCTGCGAGCAGCCCGAAGAACTGGCCCGTTTCGAGCGGGAAAACGGCGCCAATCTGGCCCAGGATGCGTCTGGCAGCATGGCTTACCTGGCCCCCACCCGGGTCAATCTGGAACTGACCCAGGAGCGTTTTCCCCTGATCCAGTTCCACACTACCCGGGAATTGACCGTGACCCTGGGGGCGGACGCCTGAAGCGGAATAGGCCGGGGAGGGGCGGGCTTAGTCCCGCCGGGCCGTTTCCTCTCTCCTGGGGCCTTTTCCGTGGGAGTGAGGGGCTGCCCCGGGGCGGCGTAAATACTGGTGCTCCGCCCCGGCGTATGTTGCAAAAGGCTTACCCCGCCCTCATGCCCCGTATAATGGCTTCCTGATTATCCATAACTAGGGTTTGCGACCCATGGGCTCCCGGCGCTCCTTTTTTATCACCGGTTTCACCGTTGGCCTGCTTTGGCTGGGCTTGCTGGTCTGGGTTGCCCTGGATTTATTCCACGCCCGGGAAGAAACCCTGGCCGGGTCGGCGGCCCAGCAGAGCACCCTGGCCCGGGTGCTGGAAGGCAATCTCCAGCTTTCCATTCAGACCATTGATCTCCAGCTCCGGGATTTTGTCAGCCGCTATGAGTCCCCTATTGCGGCGGGGGCACCCCGCTCCCAGGTTGAGCCGGATCTGACCCACAACCTGGGCCTTTTCCCCCAGGTGCTGAGCTTCCGGGTGGCGGATGAAAACGGCATTTACCGTTACGATGCCTCCGGCGAGCTGGCCACCGGGGTGAATATCGCCGACCGGGAATACTTTCAGCGGCTTAAAAACAATCCCCGAGCCGGGCTGGTGATGGCCGCCCCCATTTATTCCCGGGTCAGCAGCGAATGGGTGATGACCCTGGCCCGTCGCCTCAACGATTCCCGGGGGCGCTTCCAGGGCGTGGTCCTGTCCTCCATCAAGCTCTCCTATTTCGAAGGGGTGTATCAATCCCTGGGGATGGATCAGGGCGCCATTTCCATCTGGAGCCTGGACCAGCGCCTGGTGCTGCGCTGGCCTAAAGCGACCCACCTGCTGGGTCACCGTTTTCCCAATGTACCGGTGCTGCAACGGGTGGCCAGGGGGGAACAGGACGGCAGCTTTGTCCAGCAGGGCATATTGGATGGCTCCCACCGGGTTTTTGCGTTCCGTTCCGTGGCCGGCACCCCCTTCGTGGTGGTGGTCAGTCGTAACGTGGACGATGTGCTGGCCCCCTGGTACGCCCGGGTGGGGGCCTATCTGGGCCTGATGGGCTGCCTCACCCTGGCCCTGGGGGCCCTGTTCTGGGTCTGGCTGCGGGGCCTGGTGCGGGCCGAAAATCAGGCCATGCAAATGACCCAGGCCTTCCAGAAAAAGGAAAGGGAGGGCCGGGCCCTCCTGGACTCCATTCCGGATTCCGCCTGGCTGGTAGACCGGGAAGGCCGTTTTCTGGCGGTCAATGAAGCGTTCTGCCGCCGGGCCGGTAAGACCCAAGAGGCCGTGCTAGGTCTCCGGGGCAAGGACCTGTTCGGAGAATCCATGTGGCCTGCCCTGCGGGAAGGCCAGCAGGCCACCTACCGGCTCGGGGGCGTATTTCGGGAAGAGCGCCAGCTGGATCTGGGGGAAGGGAGCCGTCCCTACGAGGTGGTGCGGGTTCCGGTAAAGGATGAACGGGGCGATTTCATCGGCCTGGCCGGGGTGGCCCGGGATATTTCCAGCCGCTATGAAGCCCAGGAACGGCAGCGGCTCATCACCCACTTTTTTGACCACGGCATGGAAGCCATGCTGGTGCTGGATGGAGAAGACCGGATCAGTACCTGTAACCATGCTTTTACCCAGCTTTCCGGCTACGATAGCCGCAGCCTCACCGGCCGGATGCCGGATTGCCTGGTGGCGGACCACCAGGGCAGCGCCCTGCTGACTACCCTGGCCGATACCCTGGAGCGGGAAGAGGGCTGGCGGGGAGAAGCCTGGGTGCGGCGCCGGGAGGGGGGGGATTGCCCGGTGCGTATCAACCTCAGCCTGATTCGGGATGACGGCAATCAGGTCACCCATAAAATGCTGTTCCTCAGCGACCTTTCCGATAAACGGGCGGATACGGCCCGGATCGAGTCCCTCTCCAACCTGGACCAGCTTACCGCCCTGCCCAACCGGCTGTATTTTTCCCATTTGCTGGACAACTGGCTGTCCATGGGGCGCCGGGGCGGCCTGATTGTGCTGGACCTGGATCGGCTGGCCCGGATCAACGATGCCTACGGCCACGAAGCGGGGGATCAGCTTCTGCGCCGCCTGGGGGAACGGCTGCGCCGGGCCCTGGGGGAAACGGACGTATTGGGGCGCCTGGGAGGAGACCAGTTCGGTGTATTGACCGCCAGCCGGGAAGACGGGGCCAGCGTGGAGATGGTGGCCCAGAAGCTGCTGGAATTTCTCTCCCGCCCGGTGCATCTGGATGCGGCGGACGTGGTGGCCTCCGCCTGCGCCGGGATCTGCCTTTTCCCGGACGACGGCACCACGGCGTCCGAGCTCATGCGCAATGTGGATGCGGCCATGCACCAGGCCAAATTCCTGGGCCAGGGCAGCTACCAGTTTTTCGCCCCGGAAATGAATGTGCGCATGGCGGAGCGCCTGCATCTGGAAAACGATTTGCGCTGGGCCCTGGACCGGAACGAGCTGGTGCTCTATTACCAACCCCAGGTGGATCTGGAAACCGGCCGGGTGGTGGGGGTGGAAGCCCTGATCCGCTGGCAGCATCCGGAACTGGGACTGGTGATGCCGGACAGCTTCATCCCCCTGGCGGAGGAAACCCGGCTCATCGTCCCCATTGGCGCCTGGGCTCTGAAGGAAGCCTGTCGTCAGGCCAAGGCCTGGCTGGAGGAATCCGGAGAAAACCTGCTCATGGCGGTGAATTTGTCCGCCATCCAGTTCCAGGACAACGATGTGGTGGCCCAGGTGTCGGAGGCTCTGGTGGCCTCGGGGCTGGCTCCCCGCTGGCTGGAACTGGAAATTACGGAAAGCGTGCTGATGGGAGAACCGGAAAAAATGATTCCGGTGCTGGCCGAGCTGAAAACCCTGGGAGCCCGCCTGGCCATCGACGACTTTGGCACCGGCTATTCCAGTCTGGCCTATCTGAAACGTTTCCCCATCGACAAGATCAAAATCGACCGCTCCTTTATCCGGGACCTGGAGCGCAGCCCGGGGGACGAGGCCATTGTGCGTATGGTGGTGGCCATGGCCCGGGAACTGGATCGCCAGGTGATTGCCGAAGGGGTGGAGACGGAAGGCCAGCTGGCCTTCCTGCGCCGCCACGGCTGCCACGAATACCAGGGCTTCTATTGCAGCCGCCCCGTGCCGGGTAGCCGCATTCCCGCCCTGCGGGTAGCCATGGCGGCGCAGGCTGCCGCCCGCTGACCGCCGTTCTTGGGGGTAGGTTTCCCCGGGGGGCCGGTAGGCGGCCTAATTTGCCTTCCCGGAAAGGGCCTTGGGGAGCCGCCTCCGCCGGTGCTTTTGTCTTTCCCCGCCCGATTGTGTAGATTCGCCCCCGCCGCCCCGGGGCGGTTTTGTCGTTTCACCTATTTTTTGTCAGGAATCCATGTTGTCCCAGGAAGCCCCCAAAGCCATTTTTTCCTACCGTAAATACTGGGCCCAGCGTTTCGGTACCGCCCCTTTTCTGCCCATGAGCCGGGAGGAAATGGAGCGCCTGGGCTGGGATTCCTGTGACGTGATCCTGATTACGGGGGACGCCTACATCGACCATCCTAGCTTTGGCGTGGCCCTGGTGGGGCGGCTCCTGGAGGCCCAGGGCTTTCGGGTGGGCATCATCAGCCAGCCGGACTGGCATTCGGCCAAGGATTTTCAGCGCCTGGGCAAACCCAATCTCTTTTTCGGCATTACGGCGGGGAACATGGATTCCATGGTGAACCGCTATACCTCGGACCGGAAAATCCGCTCCGACGACGCCTATACCCCCAACGCAGAACCCAACAAGCGCCCGGACCGGGCCGTCACGGTCTATGCCCAGCGGGCCCGGGAGGCCTATCCGGGCATGCCCGTGATCCTGGGCTCCATCGAAGCTTCCCTGCGCCGCATCGCCCATTACGATTATTGGAGCGACAAGGTGCGCCGCTCCGTGCTGCCCGATTCCAAGGCGGACATGCTCATTTTCGGCAACGCGGAACGGGCCCTGGTGGAAGTGGCCCACCGTCTGGCTCGGGGCGTGCCCATCCAGGAAATCCGGGACCTGCGGGGCACCGCCTTCATGGTGCCCCGGGGCTGGATGCCCGGGGAGGACTGGTCCGTGGTGGATTCCACCAGTCTGGATCAGCCCGGCCCGGTGGCGCCGCCGGTCAATCCCTATGCTGTGTCCGATGAAGGCCCGGCCCAGGAGCCCCCCTTCCGTCGTCAAGCCGAGGGGGCCGGGGAGGGCGCCGACCTTCGTCCGCTGCACTTTGTGCCCCCCGCCGACCGGGTGGCCGCTCGTAAGGCCCTGCGGGCCAAGACCGTGGTGCGCCTGCCGTCCTATGAGCAGGTGGCGGAGGACCCGGTGCTCTATGCCCACGCCTCCCGTTGTCTTCACCTGGAATCCAATCCGGGCAATGCCCGGGCTCTGGTCCAGGCCCACGGGGAGCGGGATGTGTGGCTCAATCCGCCCCCCCTTCCTCTGTCCATGGGGGAAATGGACCATGTTTACGGCCTGCCCTATGCCCGGGCTCCCCATCCGTCCTATGGGGAAGCCCCCATTCCGGCCTGGGAGATGATCCGTTTTTCCATCAATATCATGCGGGGCTGTTTCGGAGGCTGCACTTTCTGCTCCATTACGGAGCATGAGGGGCGCATTATCCAGAGCCGTTCCGAGGAATCCATCCTCCACGAAATCGAAGAAATTCGGGACAAAACCCCGGGTTTCACCGGCACGGTTTCGGACCTGGGCGGCCCCACCGCCAACATGTATCGCCTGGCCTGCAAGGACAAGAAAATCGAGTCCTCCTGCCGACGCCTCTCCTGCGTCTATCCGGAGGTGTGCGAAAACATGAACACGGACCACTCCCACCTGATCAGCCTCTATCGCAAGGCCCGGGCCATTCCCGGGGTGAAGCGGGTGCTTATCGGCTCCGGCCTGCGCTATGACCTGGCGGTGCGCTCCCCGGAATACGTGAAGGAGCTGGTTTCCCACCATGTGGGGGGCTACCTGAAAATCGCCCCGGAACACACGGAAGCCGGGCCCCTTTCCAAAATGATGAAGCCGGGCATCGCCACCTATGACCGGTTCAAGGAAATGTTTCAGCGCTTCTCCCGGGAAGCGGGCAAGGAACAGTACCTGATCCCCTATTTCATTGCCGCCCACCCGGGGACAGAGGACGAGGACATGCTCAATCTGGCCCTATGGCTGAAGCGCAATGGCTTCCGCCTGGATCAGGTTCAGACGTTCCTGCCCACCCCCATGGCCCTGGCCACCACCATGTGGCATAGCCGACGCAATCCCTTGAAGCGGGTGGGGCGGCAGAGCGAGGTGGTGGAGACCCCCCGGGCCGGGCGCCAACGCCGTTTGCACAAGGCCTTTTTGCGTTACCACGATCCGGAGAACTGGCCCCTGCTGCGGGAGGCGCTGAAGGAAATGGGTCGGGCTGACCTGATCGGCAACGGCAAGCGCCACCTGATTCCCAACTTCCAACCGGCGGGCACCGGGGAACGCCATGGCTATCGGGGCGACACGGATATGCTGCACCGGCCCCGGCTGGCGCCTTCTCCTGCGTCAACGGGGCACAAGCCCCAGGGCGGGAGCGGAGAGCGGTACGGTAAGGCCGGAAAAGGGGGGCGCTCGACCACGGGGGGAACTGGCCACAGCGGTGCCCCAGGAGGCCGGTCCCCTGGCCGGGGGCGGGGCAATACGGGGCGGGGGCGCTAGCAGGGAAGGTTGGGGCCTGAAAAGGCCCGGGGAGGTGCGGAAAGAAAAGGGTAGGGGAGGGCCCCAAGCCCGGCCCCTAAAGCCCTTTCCTGCCTAGGCGTAGGGCCAGCGCATGTCCCCGGCCACCACCTGGATTTCCCCATCCACCTTGAAGCTACAGGACAGGGTGACGCACAGGGTGGCGCTGGAAATGGACAGGTAGGGGCGGGTGACCTGAACCTTGCTGAAATTGCCGATGGCGCGGCGGAAATAGGGGCGCCGGGACCAGCGGGCGCCCCGTGTGTCGCTTAAGGGGGCGAAACGGATGTCCCGCCGGGCCGCCGCATTCTGACCCCAGAGGTTGGTGCCCTGCTGGCGCCCCTGGCTGTCCAGCAGGTAGCAGAATTCGCTGTTTTCCAGGGACAGGAAGGAGTGGCAGGATTCTTCCAGGCTGCGCCCGGCGGACAGCAACACGGAGGCGTAGCCCAGGGCGTTGATGTAGGGAGCGATGTGCTGGTGGTAGGTTTCCTGTTCCTTCTGCCAGCGGTGGTCAAAGGCCTCCCAGACTGCGTTAAGCTGGGCAGAGGCGGTACTTTCATCCACTAGGCGGGGGGCCGGGTGACCAAAGTGGAAACCCTGGACGAAGTCCACGTCCGATTCCAGGGCGATATAGGCTTCGTCGCTGGTTTCCACCCCTTCCATCAGCACCATGGCCCCGGCTTCGTGGAGCAGGGAAACGATCTGGGGCAGGGTGCGGCGGATCTTGATGTCCTGGCCGGCCTGCAGAATGAGAGAACGGTCCAGTTTGACGATTTCCGGGCGGATGCTCCACACCCGGTCGAAATTGGAGTGACCGGCGCCGAAGTCGTCCAGGGCGATGAGGCAGCCCAGCTCCCGGAAAAAATCCACGGCCTGGCCGAACTCTGCGTTTTCCCGAACCGCCTGTTCCAGCACTTCGATCACCAGACGGTGGGGGGAAATGTTCAGGGCGTGGAAAATATCCAGGAGAAAGCCCGTGTCATGGACCTGGGGCGACTGGAGGAAAACCTGGGGGTGCATATTCAGGAATAGCCAGTTGTTGCCGCTATCCTGACGGGTGTAATTGGCCATATGCACGATCCGGGAAAGCCGGTCCAGATAGTGCAGGTCGTTGAAATTGCTGGCGGCTGCCGCCAAAAGATCCAGCGGAGAAACCGGCGCTCCGCTATCATTCCGGCCGCGCATCAAGCCTTCGTAACCCACAATGCGCCGGTGGGAAAGGCTGACGATGGGCTGAAAGTGGCTGGTAACCGTGAATTCCCGGAAACGTCCCGCCCGTACTTCCGCTTCCCCCGGCGTAGCGGCGAGGGAGGCGAGAATTTCCTCCAGGCTTTGGCCGGGAAAAGGCGTCTGGGCGAGGTCTGAGGCCAAGTGGGCTCCGCGGGTCGGTGAAAAAAAGCGCTCCATTGTAATGCAGAATGAACGAGGCTATGGAAGAACAAACCCCTTATGACATGATCGGTGGCGAGGCCCCTTTGCGGGCCTTGGTGGACCGGTTTTATGACCTCATGCTCCTGGAGCCGGAATTCGCCCTGCTCCGCTCCCTTCATCCGGAAGATTTGTCAGAAGCCCGCAACCGGCTATTCTGGTTTCTTTCCGGTTGGCTGGGCGGCCCCCAGCTCTATATGGAGCGCTTTGGCCATCCCCGGCTGCGGGCCCGCCATTTGCCCTTCTCCATCGGGGAGGCGGAACGGGATCAGTGGGTCAAATGCATGGTCCGGGCCATGGAAGAGATGGACGTGAGTGAAGGCCTGCGCCTGCGTCTGGGGGTGAATTTCTTCAAGACGGCGGACTTCATGCGCAATCGGGATAACAAGATCGTCATCGGTCCGTCGGACAATCCCTGAGTCCCCGGTCCTGGGGCGAAAGTTCCCCTTGGAGCCCAGGGTAAGGAACGGAAAACCAGGTTTGTGGTCAAGAGTGCGTCATTCCCCGCAGGGGAGTGGGGCTATGTGTTATCATTTAATGTTCATTTTTTAAGCCAAATTCAGAGAAAGCATGTCCCGTCCTATTCGTAACATTGCCATCATCGCCCACGTTGACCACGGTAAGACCACCCTCGTGGATCAACTTCTTCGCCAATCCGGCACTTTCCGTGAAAATCAACAGGTGGCCGAGCGGGTGATGGACTCCAATGACCTGGAAAGGGAACGGGGCATCACCATTCTGTCTAAAAATACGGCCGTCCAGTACGGCGACGTGCACATCAACATCGTGGACACCCCGGGGCACGCCGACTTCGGCGGCGAAGTGGAACGGGTGCTGGGCATGGTGGACGGCGTAGTGCTGTTGGTGGATGCGGTGGAAGGGCCCATGCCCCAAACCCGTTTCGTGACCAAAAAAGCCTTGGCCCTGGGCCTCAAGCCCATCGTGGTGGTCAATAAGGTGGACCGGGATGGCGCCACGCCTGACCAGGCCGTGGATTTGACTTTCGACCTGTTCGATAAGTTGGGCGCCACTGACGAACAGCTGGACTTCCCCATTGTTTACGCTTCCGGCCTGAACGGCTGGGCCGCCATGTCCCTGGACGCCCCCCGGGAAGACATGAAGCCTCTGTTTGAAACCATTCTTTCCCATGTGGCGCCTCCTGATGCGGACGTGGAAGGCCCCCTGCAATTGCAGGTTTCCGCCCTGGATTACTCCAGCTACGTGGGTCGTATTGGCGTGGGCCGCATCAAGCGTGGCCGGGTCAAGACCGGCCAACAAGTGCTGGTGATGTTCGGTACAGAAGAAGAAATGGCCGAACACGGTCGCAGCCCCCTGAAGGCCAAGATCGGCCAGGTGTTTGGCTATCAAGGCCTGGACCGGGTACCCCTGGAAGAGGGGCTGGCCGGGGACATCGTCCAGGTTACCGGTATTGAAGACCTGGTGCTGGGCGCTACGGTGACGGATCCGGAACAACCGGAAGCCCTGCCCCTGCTGAAGGTGGATGAACCCACCCTGTCCATGCAATTCATGGTGAATACTTCCCCCCTGGCCGGGACGGAAGGCAAGTTCGTCACCAGCCGCCAGATTCGGGAACGGCTGCAAAAAGAACTGCTCACCAATATGGCTTTGAAGGTTTCCGATACCAAAGACGCGGAAGTGTTCGACGTTTGCGGTCGGGGCGAATTGCACCTGTCCATCCTGCTGGAAAACATGCGGCGGGAAGGCTATGAACTGGCCGTGGGTCGTCCCCGGGTGGTGAAAAAGGTGATCGACGGGGTGGAATGCGAACCCTACGAACTGCTCACGGTGGACGTGGAAGAAGCCAGCCAGGGCGCCGTTATGGAAACCCTGGGCCTGCGCCGCGGCGACCTGCAAGACATGGTGCCGGATGGCCGGGGTCGGACCCGCCTGGAATACCGCATTCCGGCCCGGGGCCTGATCGGCTTCCAGGGCGAATTCATGAACCTGACCCGGGGCACGGGGCTAATGAGCCACGTGTTCGACGAATACGCCCCCATCAAGGACGGCCAGGTGGCCGAACGGCGTAACGGGGTACTAATTTCCCAGGAAGACGGGGAAGCGGTGGCCTACGCCCTGTGGAAGCTTCAGGATCGGGGCCGGATGTTCGTTAAGCCCGGGGACAAGCTGTACGAAGGCATGATCATCGGCATCCACACCCGGGAAAACGACCTGGTGGTGAATCCTATCAAGGGCAAGCAGCTCACCAACATCCGGGCCTCGGGCACGGACGAAGCGGTGCGTTTGAACTCCCCCATCGAGCTGTCCCTGGAAGCGGCCATCGAATTCATTGCGGATGACGAACTGGTGGAACTGACCCCCCAAACCATTCGTCTGCGCAAGCGCTACCTGACGGAAATCGACCGTCGGCGGGCTGCCCGCTTCGACTAATGACCTGCCGCCCCTGTCTGGACTTCTGCCGGCGTCACCGCCAGGGCCTGGTCCGGGCGGGGTGGTTGCTGCTCCTGGCCCTGTTTTTCTTCTGGGTGGGCCGAGTCGTCAGCCCCATCAGTGCCCCTGGCTTTTGCCTGGTTTATCCTTGAGGGGCGCCATGCTGGCTTACAAAAAACCGCCGTTTCCGGCGGTTTTTTTATGGGCCTTGCCCGGCTTGGGGACCGAGTGATTCCCCTATCCCCCGGTCATGGACATGAAACGCAGAACCTGGGGCTGGTCCATCTGGCTGGCGAAGTCATGGCCCTGAGGTTTTTGGGCCACGGCTTCCAGAATGGCCTGACGTACCGGCTCATCCTCATCCGGGTGAGCGCGGAGGAGGGGAAGCAGAGCCACCCCGCCGTTTTGCCCCAGACAAGGGTAGAGGTCTCCCCGGGCGGTGACCCGCAAGCGGTTACAGCTATCGCAGAAATTGTGGCTGTGGGGGGCGATGAAGCCGATTCGGCTGGAATAGCCAGGCACCCGCCAGTAACGGGCCGGGCCGCCGCTGCTTTCCAGGGAAGGAATCAGGGGGAATTCCCTCTTAAGCTGGGTTAGGGCTTCCTCCGCGCTGTAAAAGGTGGTGTTCCTGCCGTGGCCCAGGTCCCCCAGGGGCATTTCCTCAATAAAAGCGATATCCAACCCCTGGCCCAGGGCGTACCGGGTCAGGCTTACCAATTCTCCGTCGTTGATGCCCCGCTGCATTACCGTGTTGAGCTTGATGGGGCCAAGGCCGGCCGCCTGGGCCGCCTGGATCCCCTCCAGCACCAGGGCTAGCCGGTCCGTGCGGGTAATCCGCTGAAAAGTGGCGGGGTTCAGGCTGTCCAGGCTGACATTAAGGCGTTTTACCCCTGCTTTAGCCAAATCCCTCCCGTAGCGGGTAAGCAGGGAACCGTTGGTGGTCATGACCAGTTCCTGAAGCCCGGGCAGGGCCCCGAGTTGCTCCACCAGCCAGAGGAAGTTATGGCGCACCATGGGCTCTCCGCCGGTTAATCGCAGTTTTTCCACCCCCAGGGACACGAAAATGCGGGCTAGGCGCAGGTTTTCTTCCAGGGTGAGAATGCTGGCCCGGGGCAGAAATTCCATGTCCTCTGCCATGCAATAAGTGCAACGGAAGTTGCACCGGTCCGTGAGAGAAAGGCGCAGATAGGTGATTTTTCGCCCAAAAGGGTCTGCAACGGGGAGGGGGGGGGCGAAAGAGGGCATGGAAGGGGATGGGGGGGTGGTATAAATTGGACCAGGGAGAAAGAAGGAAAGTTTGCCCGGGGTTGGGAAATTGAAAGAAAAAGAAAGAAAGCCGAAAAACCTCAGCAATTTAGGAGGTTCCTTCACTCGGGGTGAT
Source organism: Azospira inquinata (assembly GCF_018905915.1). Lineage (NCBI taxonomy): Bacteria > Pseudomonadati > Pseudomonadota > Betaproteobacteria > Rhodocyclales > Rhodocyclaceae > Azospira > Azospira inquinata. Next base: position 3,225,192 of record NZ_CP064782.1, on the reverse strand, counting down.
TGGCTGATGCCGGGCTGCCTTTTCTTTTCCGTTTGCTTGCTGGAATTGTAGCGTTCTAGCGACATCTCACCATGGGGCGGGATGAATAAGGCCCATCCGGCTTTTTCCATAATGGTGCTTGGCTTATGATGTGAAGAAATCCCTCCGTTTGGCGCCCCCATGTTCGGTTTTACGAAAACTTCCCCCAGATTGAAGCGTTTGGAATCCATTTCCCTGTTCCGGGGCCTGACCCGGCGGGAATTGAACATCATCGAAATGATGCTCCACGAGCGCTATTACCTGGCGGGGGAAGTGATTTTCGATGCGGGGGAAGAAGGCCAGGGCATTTATATTGTGCTCCAGGGCCGGGTTGGGATTTTCAATCCGGATACCAGCCCCCATGCCCTGGGAGAACATGAGGCCGGTAGCTTTTTCGGCGAACTGGCCCTGCTGGACGACGATATCCACCGCACTTCCCAGGCCCGGGCCATGGAAGATTCCAGTCTGGTGGTCATGTTCCGGGGCGAATTTCTCCAGTTGCTGGAGACCCACGCGGTGATCGCCTCTAAGATTTCCCTCCAGCTGGCCCGCCATCTGGGCCACCGCCTGCGTAATGCGGCCCTGGCCCAAGGGCGCCGGGAGGTGCTGTGAGCCATTACTCCCGGCACACCATCGCCGCCGGACCCCTGGTGTGGCTGGCTATTCTGGCCACCACTAGTCTGTTGCTGGTGGTTTTCCAGCAGGTGCTGTGGCTGGTGGTGCCGTTTCTACTGGCCCTGGTGATCTATTACACCCTGTTGCCCTGGCAGGGGCGCCTGGTCCTGGCTGGCGTTTCCGTGGAACGGGCGGCCGCCATTGTGGCCGGGGTGGCCTTCAGCGCCATGGGGGGCGCCCTGGCCCTGGCTGCCCCCTGGATCGCCAATCACGCGGTGAGCTGGCAGGACTGGGTGGCCCATTACCTGGAAGGGGGCATACGTTTCATTGTCCATGCCCTGGGGCGCTTGGAACGCAGCACGGATCTGCTGGCCCACGCCCACTGGTCGGAAGAGGTGCGCAAAGGCATTAGGAATTTCTCCTCCACCTTTGTGAATCGCTATCTGGCCACGGCCCTGGTGAATTTGGCGGCTTGGCTACCCTCCCTGCTGCTGGCGCCGTTCATGGCCTTTTTCTTTTTGCGGGATGGACGGCGTCTGAAGAAATTCATCGTTAAATCCGTCCCCAATGCCTTTTTTGAACGCACCCTGTCCCTACTGGACGAGCTGGACCGGACGGCTCGGCTTTATTTCCAAGGCCTGCTGAAACTGACGGCCCTGGATGCGTCCGCCCTGGGCATTGGCCTCTGGCTATTGGGCATGTCCACTCCCCTGTTGCTGGGGGTGGTGACGGCGGTGCTGGCCTGGGTGCCCTATGTGGGTTCCATCATCGGCTGTGCCCTGGTGGTCCTGGTGGCCGCCACGGATTTCCCCGGCAATCCGGGCATGGCTTACGGCACCATTGCCCTATTTCTTTTTGTGCGCATGTTGGATGACTTCTTTTTCATGCCCCTCACCATTGGCCGTAGTCTCCACCTTCACCCCTTGCTCACGGTTCTGATGATCTTCGTGGGGGGCGCGGTGGCTGGAGTGGCCGGTTTAATGCTAGTGCTGCCCCTGCTGGGGGTGGTGATGGTGTTGGGGGAAACCCTGGGGCAGATCCTCAACGATCCCCGCCTTCGGGCCCGCCATGCCTATGCCCGCAAACTGCGCCATGCGGCGGTAACGGCGGATTTGAAGTAGTTTCCTTTTGCCTGCCAGGAAAGCGGCCTGCCCCCCGGGTCGGGGCAGGTTCCTTTCTCCTTAGAAAGCCTTATTGATCACCAGCCAGCCGGTAAATTGGCTGGGCTTGGTGACCAGGGTGGGTTGGGCGCCTATCCGGGAAGCGACATAAACGCTCACCCGCCACAGGTCCGGCCCGTTCCAGTTGGCCCCCAGGCCTGCCCCGGATAGGGTGGCGCTATTACTGCTGGCGGTCCAGGGGTGGCGATTCACGTTGACGTGGGCGCTATCCAGGAAGGCGACGCCTTGCAGATTGCCGCCCCCCATATTGCCCAGGTCCCGATGGTATTCCAGGGTGCCCAGGTAGCCGCTGTCTCCTGAAACGGCGCCAATATCGTAGGCGCGCACATTGTAAGGACCGCCGACGGACATTTTTTCCCCAGAATCCAGGTTTTCATTGGCCCATTGAAAGGACAGATTCAGGTAGAGGGAGTCCTTGGCGGTGAGCCCCTGGAGCCGGGAGAAATTGCCGTTAACTTTGGCGAAGCCTCCGGAGGATTTGGCGGTTTGAGCGTCCGCCGATTTGGCTTCCCGATTGTCAAAGCTAACCTGGCCGGAGGTCCATCCCAGGCTCCAGACATTGACACCTCCTCCCAGCAGCCCGTCCCGATGGTCCCCGTTCAGACTCAGCACCCAGTTAGCCAGCTTCCGATCCGTCTTGGTCTGGCTGGTATCCACGTGGTCCCGCAGTTGCTTGGCATCGAATTCAACCTGGCCGTAGAGGTTGAATTGTTTGCCCCGAATCAGGGGGTGTTTAACCCATAGGCTGGTGATATCCGCCGTGCCGTGGGCGTCCAGGGCGCTGGCCGTGCCGCTGAGCTTGTAATACAGGGTGGAATAGCTTCCCCCCAGGCGAGTGCCTTGGCCATTCAGGGTGATGTCGTAGCCCAGGCGGCCGTAATTCATGCCTTCCCCGGTGGTGATGGCGGAAGCGGTCAGGGTGTCCCCGTGGCGCAGGGGATTGAGTAGGTAACCCGTGCCAGTCAAGCGGGTTCGGCCGATGTAGCGGTTACCGTAGTTGTCCAGATTCAGATTGGCGTAGCTGGTGGTTCTCGGGAGGGCTTCCACCTCCAGGTCCGAGCTGCCCACGTTCCGTCCGGGTTTCAGGGTGGCGCCTACCTGGAGTTCCGGTAGGTCGGATAGGAGCAACAGGGCTCGGTCCAGGGTTTGACTCTGAATGGCCTCCCCATTGCCCAGGGGCGCCAGGGTGGCATTGACGAGGGAGTTATCCACCCGGCTGGAGTTTTGCAGGTGGACCTCCCCGTATTTGACCTCAAGCACCTTGATGGTCACCACCCCCTGGCTAATGGACTGGGGCGGAATGTAGGCCCGGGAAAGGGGGTAGCCCTGCTGGCGGTAGTACTCCGTAATCCGGGCCGCGATCTCTTGCAGACTCGCCAGATTCAACTTCTTGCCTTCCCCGTCAGCCACCAGGGAATGCAGGATTTGGCTGGAAAACAGGGTATTGCCGGAAAACTCGATTTTCTCCACAGAGAACAGGGTGGTGTCCTGGGAGGGAGCGACCTGGTGGCTCGGATAATTTAACTCCGGAGCTCGGGCAGGGGGGGCGGCTGGGGCGGGCGGTTTGATTTCCTGAAGAATGGAGCCGGCCCCGGGCAGGGGAGCCGCATCTGCCCCATAGGCCGTATTGAAGGCGCCCCATAGGGCGACGACCCAGAGGGGGCGAGAGAAAGCCGGGGATTTGCTGGACATGGATTATTCCGTGATAAGAGGCGCGTTATCCGGGAGGCGTACCCCCCCATTGAGGATTTGCAGGGTGGGGCCGCCCTGGCCAAAGCCGGCGACCGCCGTGGCAATGCCGGAAGCTCCTCGGGTGGGCGGTGTGCTGGAACCCTGGCCGCTTTCCCCGCTACTTTGCTGGATGGTCAGGGTGGAAGACAGACTGAGGGCTTGGGGTTGGGTGGCTGCCTGGGGAGGCAGGATGGCTGACTGAACCTGGGTGACGGTGTTTTGAATCACCGGGGGAAGGGGGGCGGGAGGCGTGGTGGCCTGGGCCGGGAAAATATCCGCGTAGGCCACGGTTTGGCCCGTAATGTGGTAATTCCCCACATCACTCCCCCCATAGGTGCTCTGCAAATTGACGGATTTGCCGTTGCCGGGGCCCGGGTCAGCGAAGCTACCGGTGGCGGCAACGGTGACGTCATCCCCAGCAATTTTCCCGGAAAGCTGGGACTGGGCCGTGCTCACGGTGGCGGAGGTGTTCCCATCAAAGCTCTTATTGCTGGCGGTAATACCGGAAACCATCAAGTTGGCCGGGGTAATCGAGGCGGTAAGGCCGGTAGGCTGGGCCAGGGTGTAGTTGCCCGCATCCGTGCCGGAAAGGGTGTAGCCGGAGACCGTCACCACCTTATTGGTGCCTACGTTTTTGTTGGCGAAGGCGCCGACGCCGGTGCCGCCGAAGGAAACGCTGTCCCCACCGATAAGCCCCGTATAGGTGACTCCGGTGGTGTTCAGGGTGGCGGCGACGGAACCGTCATAAACCTTATCGCTGGCGGTAATGCCACTGAGGGTCAGGGGCTTGGCGGCGACGGAGTAGGTGCTGCCGGTAGCGCCCAAGGTATTGTAATTGCTGGCCAGACCGCCATTTCCACTGGCGCCCAAGGTTAGGCCAGTGACGCTGCTTAAGGTGGAGCCGGTTTGGACGTTTTTGCTGGCTAGGTTGGAGCTATCCCCCGAGCCGGAGACCGTGAAGGTTTCCCCGTTGACCCCGGCTGCGGTGAGCGTACTTCCTCCCACGGCGGTGGTACCGTCATAGGTCTTGCTACCACTCAAGGTCAGATTGGCTTTGGTGATATCAGCGGTGAGACCAGCGGGCTGGACCAGGTTATAGTTGCCCGCATCCGCGCCGGAAATAGTGTAGCCCGAGACGGTTACCGCCTTGCCCGTGCCCGCATTCTTGTCCGCAAAGGTGCCTGCCCCGGTTCCGTTAAGGGTAACCGTATCGCTGCCCAGGGCGGAAACGGCGGCACTCCCCGCTAGGGTGGCAGCAGCTGTACCGTCATAGACCTTGTTGCTGGCCGTGACGCCGGAGACGGCTAGATTGGCCTTGGTGATATTGGCGGTAAGACTAGCGGGGGCGACTAGGTTGTAGTTTCCCGCGTCCGCGCCAGAAAGGGTATAGCCGGAGACGGTCACCGCCTTGCCCGTACCCACATTCTTGTCCGCAAAATTTCCTACCCCGGTACCGGAAAGGGTAACCGTGTCGCTGCCCAGGGCGGAAACGGTGGCGGTGCCGGACAAGGTGGCGGCAGTGGTGGCGTCGTAGATCTTGCTGCTGGCGGACAATCCGGAGAGGGCCATATCTGCCTTGGTGATATTGGCGGTGAGGCCAGCGGATTGAACCAGGTTGTAGTTGCCCGCATCCGCGCCGGAAATGGTGTAGCCAGAGACGGTCACCGTCTTACCCGTACCCACATTCTTGTCCGCAAAGGCGCCAGCCCCGGTGCCGGAAAGGGTAACGGCGTCGCTGCCCAGGGCGGAAATGGCGGCTGTCCCCGTCAAGGTGGCGGCGGTGGTGGTGTCATAGACCTTGCTGCTGGCCGATAAGCCAGAAACCGTTAGATCGGCTTTGGTGATATTAGCGGTGAGGCCGGTGGGTTGGACCAGGTTGTAGTTACCCGCATCCGCGCCGGAAATGGTGTAGCCAGAGATGGTTACCGCCTTGCCCGTACCCACATTCTTGTCGGCGAAGGTGCCGGTCCCGGTGCCGGAAAGGGTAACCGCGTCGCTACCCAGGGCGGAGACGGCGGCGGTTCCCGTCAAGGTGGCCGTAACAGTGGCATCGTAGGTTTTATTGCTGGCCGATACCCCAGAAACCCCTAGATTGGCCTTGGTGATATTGGCGGTAAGGCCCGTGGGTTGGACTAGGTTGTAGTTACCCGCATCTGCGCCGGAAATGGTGTAGCCAGAGACGGTCACCGCCTTACCCGTACCCACATTCTTGTCGGCGAAGGTGCCCGCCCCGGTTCCGGCAAGAGTAACCGTATCGCTGCCCAGGGCGGAAATGGCGGCGGTTCCCGTCAAGGTGGCGGCGGTGGTGGTGTCATAGGTTTTATCAATGGCCGATACGCCTGAGACATCCAGATTAGCCTTGGTGATATTGGCGGTAAGGCCGGTGGGTTGGGCCAGAGTGTAGTTACCTGCATCCGAACCAGAAAGGGAGTAGCCGGAGACGGTCACCGTCTTGCCCGTACCCACATTCTTATCGGCGAAGGCGCCCACCCCCACGCCCGTGAAGGAGAGGTCGTCTGCACCGACCCGGCCTGCCAGGGTGGCGCTGGCCGTGTTCAGAGAGGCGCTGACGGAAGTATCGTAAACCTTGTTGCTAGCGGTAATGCCGCTCAAGGAAACGGCTTTTGCGGAAACCGAGTAGACGCTGCCGGTGGTGCCCAGGAGATTGTAATTGCTGGCCAATCCGCCATTACTGCTGGTGCCTAGCGCCAGGCCGGTGATGCTGGAGAGGGTGGTGCCGGTTTGGACGTTTTTGCTGCTTAGGTTGGAACTATCCCCCGAACCAGAGACCGTGAAGGTCTCCCCATTGACCCCGGTAGCGATCAGAGTCCCTCCTCCTACGGCGGTGGTACCGTCATAGGTCTTGCTACCGCTCAAGGTTAAATTGGCCTTGGAGATATTGGCGATAAGGCCCGTGGGTTGGACCAGATTGTAATTGGCCGCATCCGTACCGGAGAGGTGTGTAACCGGAGACGGTCACCCCTATTCCGGTCCCCACGTTCTTATCAGCAAAGGTGCCAACCCCGGTGCCCGAGAGGGAAACCACATCACTTCCTAAGGCGGAAATGGCGCCGGACCCCGTCAAAGTGGCGGTGGTGGTGCCGTCATAATTCTTGTTGCTGGCTGACACTCCAGAGACGGATAGATTTGCCTTGGTGATGGAGGCGGTGAGGCTTTCCAGCCCGTTGATGTAGTAGTTGTTGCCGCCAGAACTGCTGATTCCTCCGACGAAACTGACCCCGCTTACCGATACGGATTTATTTGTGCCTGCATTTTTGTCGACGAAAGTTGCTGTGGCTCCCGCGCTGCTTAGGCTGATACCGCTAGGAACACTGCCTGGCAGGTTTAATGTATTGATAGTTGCGGCATTAGTGCCATCGTAAATCTTGTCGTTAATGGTTGCGGTGACATTAAGTGCGATATAGGAGAAAACTCTGGCAGGATCACCGAGGCCGGAATATAGGTATTGAGAGTAATCGTTGGTGGTACCAAGACTGCTATTATCATTGTGGTAGAAGCTTATACTGTTGTTTGTCCCTAAGGAAAAATTTTGTTGGTCAATTTTTACCGTGCCACTTCCGGTACCACTATTATCCGCGCGGATAATAGCATTTGCATTGCTGTTGTTTTCATACAGTTCTATACCACCAAGATTGCTTGTATTTCCCCCGCCTGCATTGCTGTAGTAGTTGTCGGTGGTTTTGAATATAACATTGCGATATGCGCTCAGGGTTAGTGTGGTATTTCCCGTCCAATAAACGGTGCTGTGCACTCCTTGAGCATCATATATAGCCCCGATCAGGTCCAATACAATGATATCGCCATTCCCGGATGTTCCTGGGCATGAAATGCCGCCGGTACAATTTGGGAAATTATGAGTCGTTTGAATGGTTACGCTGGTGGTGTTTAAGGCATTTGTTAACGCTACAGTATCAACCGTTATATTGTAGCTACCCCCCCAATCATAAAGGCTGCCAATTATCACGTCCTCTGGGTCTAACAGCCAGTTACCGCTCTTACCATTTTTTGCCAGAGTGTTAACGCTGGCCGTTTTGCCAACATTCAATTGATGCCCGGAGGTTTCCACCTGTCCGCCGTTTCCCCCTCCATCCCCACCTCGGGCGGTAATACTGCCGTTGAAGGTGGTTTGACCATCGGACCAAATGGCGACATTTCCCCCGTTCCCTTGGGTCAAGGCATCGGCGCGAATAAGAGCCCCACTGGCTACGTTGGTGGTAGTGGCATTTTGTTCCGGGCCTTCACCATGGAAATTGCCGCCCACCAGCACCGTGCCGCCCCCTTTGTCGCCGGAGGCGTCAATGGTGCTACTGCTGGCTAGGGATACGGTTTCCCCCAGTACTTTTACTACCCCCCCCGTTTGTCCTGTCGTTTTTCCTGAAGCATCCAGAGTGCCGGAATTTTCCACCACCCCTTTATTCCCCCCATCCAACAAGATGGTGCCGTTTTTTTCTGAAACGGAATTGGCTTCGATTAAACCGGAATTATTAACAACGCTGGCCAATACGGCATTTTTTGCGCTGGCCGATAAAATAACCAAACCGCCGTCCGCGTAAATCGCTCCTTTGTTTTCCACGAGAGCATTAAGGATGTTCTGGTTGATTTGCATGCCAACCAGGGCATTATCGGCAAAGGTCAAGGTGACATCATTGCCGGCCAGCAATTGGGTACTACCATAGGGTGTATTAATACTCCCCTGGTTGCTGACGGTTTTACCAATTAAGGCAACATAGCCACCGTTTAGGGTATTAATGGTGCCTTGATTGATAATGCTACCGTTGCCGCTGCCGGAAAGATTCCGGGATAGGGAGTTTAAGGCGCTATCTTTTACGTCCAGAGTGGAAGCCACCAACCCACCCACATTTATCTGAGCGCCCTGTCCAAATAAAACCCCATTAGGGTTAATTAACCATACTTGGCCATTAGCGTTGAGGTGGCCAAGAAATTGGGTGGGATTGGGATCGCTGATACGATTTACTGCAATAGCATTGGCCGAGGGCTGGACGAAATTTACCGTTTCCTGGCTAGTGGTATTGAAAGAAGTCCAGCCAATGGAGAGCCGAGAAGAGTCCTGGCGGATGGTAGTGGTATTCCCTGACTGGCTGATATTGCCGCTACCCGCTGTAATTTGCCCACCGACCGGGGCCGCCAGGAGGGGAGGGGAGAGCAGGATGAGGATGAAGGCCAGTGCCCCCTTACCCCCCTGCTTTTTTCGACCCTTGGTGATTTCCGAAACGGCGATCCACCCTTGGTGTAATTTGCTCCAGACAAGTCGGTAAATGCGGTTCAATGCGGCATGTTTCATGATGATCTCCCGCGAAACGTAGCGGTCTTTAGGGTTGGGTAACAGGGAGCTGAGAAAATTTGGCAAGATGCTCGGTTACCTGGCGGTCTAGGGCCGGCTTCCATTGGGGGGGCATGACCGCCAACGTTAGTTTTTCGATACGGCTGATCTGGGCCAAAGTCTCCGGGTTGCTAGTGATAGCCTTAGCCGCTTGGTTCCAGAGGTAAACCTTGGCCAATACTTCGGGGGGTAGGGCACCGCTTTGGGAATCCACCGGGGCATTGGCGTAGAGAACGGCAAGGGGCAGGTAGGCCGAGCTGTATCCCTGGCGCGCAGCCTGCTCCAGCCAGAAAGCGGCGGCGGTTCTATCCGCCGGGCCGCCTAAACCTTCACTTAGCATGAGCGCCAATTCGAACTGAGCTTCCAAGTCATGGCGTTCCGCCGCTTGCTGATACCAATATCGGGCCGCGACGGGATTGGTGGGAATTCCTCGGCCATGACGGTAATAGTCGGCCAGGTGTTTCATGGCCGGGACGGACTCACCTTGGGCTGCCCGGGTGCAAAGTTCCAAACCGTAGTTGATGTTCTTTTCCACCCCTTGGCCGGAAATATAGAGATCTCCTGCATTGCAAAGGGCGATGAGGATGCCGGAGTCCGCCGCTTTGCCGTACCAGTAAAGGGCGGTCTTGCTATCAGCCGGGCGACCTATCCCCGCCCTATAGCAATTCCCCAGAAACTGCTGGGCCGCTGGGATGCCACCCTGGGCGGCTTTTTCGTACCAGGTGCAGGCTGTCTCCTGGTTGACCGGGCGCCCCCACCCCCGTTCTTCCATAAGCCCCAATTCAAACTGAGCCAGAGGATTGGTCGTGGAACGGCGAAGATATCCCTGGTAAGCCTTGGCGTAGTCCCGGTTGGCAAGGGCCTGGTTGGCTTCCCCCAGTTCCCCTTCTAAGGCGCTAGCGGCTTGGGCTAGGTTGGCTCCCAGCAGTGTGGCCCAGAGGGCGTAAATCAACAAATTGGGCAATTGCAGGTCTCCCTCTCGCTTTAAGGGGGGGCGGAACCGATGCTCCGCCCCCGTAGGCTTAATTCCTTGAAGGATAGAGACCAGCAGTTGCAATGTAGTAAGTCATGGCCAAATAAGGCGGTAGGATGGGGATGGCCGCGCCATTGCCTATACCGCTGGTAGTAGCCGCGCTCGTGGAAGCTGTGCCGCCCAAAACCGTGGTTGCATTACCGGAGATGGTAACGGGGGCAGTGGTCCCAGCCGGGATGGTGAGGGAAAGATTGCCGGAGATACTGGCGGAATTGAGGGAGACGTCAGGGGTGTTGGTGGTATAAAAATTCGCGGAGGCAGCGGAGGGTTTTCCTAGGTAATTGTTACTGGGGGTCCCCTGGCCGCCTCCTGTGGATGAAGCCTTGATTACCAGGCCACTGGCCGGGCCGCTGATCGTTACCCCAGCTAGGTTGGCGGTGGCGGCCAACCCGCTCAAGGTAGTAGTGGCGGTGATTTTGCTTAGATCAATGGGTAAGGGGGGAATCACCAGATAGTGGGGGGGGAGTTGGGCGGTGCTCAGGGTAATGCTGGCGGCCCCGCCGGTCTTACCAGCGGGATAGGTGCCGCTAGTATCTGCCCCAAGAACGACCCTGCCTCGCAGATCGGGTAGGTTGAAAGTGGTTTGGCCGTTCCCTCCGTAGGTGGTACCAATGAGAGAAAAAAGTGCGGTGTATTGGGAAACCGAAAGCTGCTGGCCCGCTGCCACCACAAAGCCCTGATTAAAGCTTCCATACGTGGCAGGGGTTGCCATGATGCAGACGCTCCCTAGTACCGGGGTATCACCGGAGCAGGCCAAAGCGGACGGGCTCCACATTGCCGCCGCTAAACCGGACATTAATGCAACGGCAGAGAGGGTTTTCTTGCTTGCATATTTCATATCGGTCACCTTGCAGACGATTTGTCTCGGTAATCACTGCCCTGTCGCAACGGAAGGACAGTCCGTTTTTCCAAATAAATCCAATTAACATGATTCCATTTGGATGTTGCTATTCTATTAGCATTAGCTATTTTGTCTATTTATTTAGGTTCCGTTTTGCAACTGATTTCCTGAGGAAAATCAAAAGGGATGGACGTTTTTCTTGAATTTTGTTTTTGAATGAATTGCTTAGGCGTTTGTGAACAAAAAAAAGGGGCGCCGAAGCGCCCCTTGGGGGATAGCGGGTACTGCTGGCTTAGAGCACGGCGGCGATGGCGTTGACCACGGCGTCGATGTTCTTGCTGTTCAGGGCAGCCAGGCAGATCCGGCCGGACCCCACCGCATAGATGCCGAAGTCGGTCTTCAGCTTTTCCACTTGTTCCTTGGAGAGGCCGGTGAAGGAGAACATCCCCCGTTGCTTCACCACAAAGGAGAAGTCCTGGGCCACGCCCTTGGCGTTGAGCTTTTCCACCAGGCTCAGGCGCATGGCCCGGATGCGGTCCCGCATACCGGACAATTCATCCACCCACTGTTGGTAAAGCTCGGGGGTATTCAGTACCGCCGCCACCAGGGCTCCCCCATGGGTCGGGGGGTTGGAGTAGTTGGTGCGGATCACCTTCTTCACTTGGGAGCGCACCCGACCCGCTTCTTCGCTGCTGGCGGTCACTACGGACAGGGCGCCCACCCGTTCTCCGTAGAGGGAGAAGTTCTTGGAGAAGGAGCTGGAGACGAAGAACTGCATGCCGGATTCAGCAAACAGGCGGGCGGCAATGCCGTCTTCTTCCAGGCCGTCGGCGAACCCTTGGTAAGCCATGTCCAGGAAGGGAATCAAGCCCTTGTCCTTGCACAGGGTGACCACTTCCTTCCATTGTTCCGCGCTCAGATCGGCGCCGGTGGGGTTGTGGCAGCAGGCGTGCAGAATGATGATGGACTTGGCTTCCAGAGCGGACAGGCTCGCTTTCATGGCGGCGAAATCCACACCCCGGGTGGCCGGGTCATAGTAGCCGTAGGTTTCCACGGTGAAACCGGCGGCTTCGAATAGGGCCCGGTGGTTTTCCCAGGAAGGATTGCTGATGTAAGCCTTGGCGTTGGGGAAGGTCCGCTTGAGGAAATCGGCGCCGATCTTCAGGGCACCGGTGCCGCCCAGGGCTTCAACGGTCACCACCCGGCCTTCCGTGACCAGGGGGGATTGGGCGCCGAACACCAGGGCTTGCACCCCCTTGTTGTAAGCGGCCAGACCGTCGATGGGCTGGTAGCCACGGGGAGGTTGGGCTTCCAGGCGGGCTTTCTCTGCCGCCTTGACAGCCGCGAGTAACGGAATCTTGCCGTTATCGTCGTAATACACGCCGACACCAAGGTTCACCTTGGTGGGGCGGGTATCGGCGTTGAACGCTTCGTTCAGGCCAAGGATGGGATCCCGCGGAGCTTGCTCCACGGCAGCGAAAATCGAGGTCATTAGGCACTCCTGGTTTGCCAGTCACGGGGCGCGGCGTCATGCGTCGAGCCTCGAATTGCGGAATAATAAAAGCCAAATTGCAACGCGCCCCGTGGAAGTCGAAAAAGCTCCTCAAAATCACGGGCGCAACTGATAATTCTACCATGACCCAAACACCCAACAGCAGCAATCCGCCCGAACCTTCCGAAACACCGGTGGTGACTTTCCCCAATAGTCCCTTTCGGCTGCACCAGCCTTTCCCTCCCGCCGGGGATCAGCCGGAGGCCATACGCCAGCTGGTGGAGGGCATTGGGGATGGCCTGTCCTTCCAGACCCTGCTGGGGGTGACGGGCTCAGGGAAGACCTACACCATGGCCAATGTAATCGCCCACATTGGGCGCCCGGCCCTGGTGCTGGCCCCGAACAAGACCTTGGCAGCCCAGCTGTATTCGGAATTCCGGGAGTTTTTCCCGGAAAATGCGGTGGAGTATTTCGTTTCCTACTACGACTACTACCAGCCGGAAGCCTATGTGCCTGCCCGGGATTTGTTCATTGAAAAGGATTCGGCCATCAATGACCACATTGAGCAAATGCGCCTATCCGCCACCAAAAGCCTGCTGGAGCGCCAGGATGCGGTGATTGTGGCCACCGTGTCTTGCATCTACGGCATTGGGGACAAACAGGATTATCAAAACATGATCCTCCACATCCGGACCGGAGACCGGATGGACCAGCGGGACATCATTAAGCGCCTGGCGGAAATGCAGTATGAGCGGAATGAACTGGATTTCCACCGGGGCACGTTCCGGGTGCGGGGAGACGTGATTGATGTATTCCCGGCGGAACACGGGGAATACGCCATACGGATTTGCCTCTTCGATGACGAAATCGAAACTCTCCAGCTCTTCGATCCTCTCACCGGGCACCTGATGCAGAAGCTGCCCCGTTTTACCGTGTATCCCTCCAGCCATTACGTGACGCCCCGGGAAACCGTGCTGCGGGCCATGGAGGGAATCAAGGCGGAACTGCGGGATCGGGTTGCCTTTTTCCATAAGGAAGGGCGCCTGGTGGAGGCCCAGCGCATCGAGCAGCGGACCCGTTTTGACCTGGAAATGCTCAATGAACTGGGATTTTGCAAGGGGATCGAAAATTACTCCCGCCACCTTTCCGGCCGTAAAGCCGGGGACCCGCCTCCCACCCTGCTGGACTACCTGCCAGCGGGTTCCCTGATGTTTATTGATGAATCCCACGTTTCCATTTCCCAGGTGGGGGGCATGTACAAGGGGGACCGGTCCCGTAAGGAAAACCTGGTGGAATATGGCTTCCGCCTGCCTTCCGCCCTGGATAACCGGCCCTTGAAATTTGCCGAATTCGAACAGCTCATGCCCCAGACCGTTTTCGTTTCCGCCACCCCAGCGGATTACGAGAAGCAACATCAGGGGCAGGTGGTAGAGCAGGTGGTACGCCCCACTGGCCTGGTGGATCCGGAAATCCAGGTGCGCCCCGCATCCACTCAGGTGGACGACCTACTGTCCGAAATTCACAAACGCATTGGTGTCGGGGAGCGGGTTTTGGTTACCACCCTGACCAAGCGTATGGCAGAGGATCTGACCGATTATTTGCGGGAAAACGGCATCCGTATCCGTTACCTCCATTCCGATATTGACACGGTGGAGCGGGTGGAAATTATCCGGGACCTGCGCCTGGGGGAATTCGACGTTCTAGTGGGCATCAATCTGTTACGGGAAGGGCTGGATATTCCGGAAGTCTCCCTGGTGGCCATTCTGGATGCGGACAAGGAGGGGTTCCTCCGTTCCGAACGTTCCCTGATTCAGACCATTGGCCGGGCGGCCCGGCACATTCACGGCACCGCCATTCTTTACGCGGATCGGATGACCGACTCCATGCAGCGAGCCATCGGGGAAACGGAGCGGCGCCGGGCCAAGCAGTTGGCCTTTAACGAGGCCCACGGTATCGTTCCCAAGGGGGTGGCCAAGCGAATCAAGGATATTATTGATGGAGTCTATGACGCGGATTCCGCTACCCGGGAACTGAAAGCAGCCCAAACCCAGGCCAATTACGAATCCTTGAGCGAAAAAGAAGTCGCTAAAGAAATCAAACGGTTGGAAAAGCAAATGCAAGAATTTTCTAAGAACCTGGAGTTTGAAAAAGCTGCGGCTTCCAGAGACCAGCTTTTCAAGCTCAAACAGGCCCTGTTCGGTGCCGTTGTGCCGGACAGTGAATAGGCACCAAGGCTGCACGGGGAGATTTTTTGCAGGTAACAACCAGGGCACCGGACTCACTTAGCGGTGGCCCCTGGAGGAGGCAGGCATGATAAAAATATTGTTCGTTTGCATGGGGAACATTTGTCGCTCCCCTACGGCCGAGGGCGTTTTTCGCCGTCTGGTGGAAAAAGCCGGGCTCACCGACCGTATTCTGGTGGATTCTGCTGGAACCCATGGCTACCACGTGGGCGAAGCGCCGGATTCCCGCACCCAGCGGGCGGCTCAGGCCCGGGGGCTGGACATTTCCACCTTACGGGCGCGCAAGGTGGTGGAAGAAGATCTGCGCAGCTTCGATTTGGTGTTGGCCATGGATAAAGCCAACCTGGAATTCCTGCGGGGCTTGTGCCCCCAGGAACGCAGCCATCGCTTGCGCCTGATGATGTCCTATTCCCGCCACTTCCACGAAGAAGAGGTGCCCGATCCCTATTATGGGCTGGGCCAGGGCTTCGATCTGGTGCTGGATATGCTGGAGGATGCCGCCCAGGGGCTGCTGGACAGTTTGCGTCGTGAGTTGGGGCTGACCCCGGGGGCCAAGGCGGTTGGGAATCGGGCCTCTCCGGCATTGTAGGAGCTGAGGGCAAACTCCGGGGGAGCATTCTTCCCTTTAGGGATAATAAAAAAGCCCGGTTTCCCGGGCTTTTTTATTGGGTGGAAGCGGTTTAGGCTTTAGGCCCAGTTTCCACCTGAACCAAGGGCTCGTTACTTACCGCCACGGGAGCGGGGCGGCGCCGACGGGGCTTGGGCGCTTCTTCCACCGGAGCCGGGACGGCAGCCAGAACTTTGGTCGGGCTGGTTTCCACCAGCACCAGGCCGCTACTGGCCAAAGCCTGATCCAAATCCACCGTCACCGGAGCAACCAGGGGGGCAGGGGCCGGAACTGCTTGTACCGGAGCCGGTTCGGGTTCGGCCTCAGTGACAGGGGTATGGGCGACGGGCGCAGGCACTTCTTCCTTAGCCTCTTCCACAACCGGAGCCGCTTCCTCTTGGGGGACGACCGGGGTCAGCGCGGGCTCCACCGGAGCCGGGACGGGAGCCGGAGCCACGGGGTCCTGAGCCTGGGCGACCTCGACAACCACCGGAGCCACTGCTTCTTGTTCAGAGACTTCCGGTGCCTGGGCGACCATCGGGACTGCTTCCGGAACAGAAACCAGCGGAGCAATCACGGCAGCTTCCTGATGGGCTTGAGGGGCGACCACCTCCGTGGGAGTGGGCTCGCTTACCCCCTCGTTCCGGGGGCTTTCTACACCGGCATCCGCCGTACCTTCCTGAGGCCGGCGTTCGTTGCGGTCCCGCCGGTTATTACGCCGCCCCCGACGTCCCCGACCATTCCCTTCCTGATTGGCGTTCGGGTCTTGGGCGTCGTTGTTGTCCTGGGGCGTCATCAAGGCGGCGGTCTTATTCATTTCCTCCGCCACCGGGGCCGTTTCTCCCCGATTGCTTTGACGGCTGCGACGTTCGCTCCGCTCCCCGTTGCCTTCGGTATTCCGTTCGCCGCGCTGGCGTCGGTTTTCCCGAGGTTCCCGCTGGGTTTCCTTGGGGCTATCCCCTTCGCTGGCAGCCCCGCTCCGTTCGTTGCGGGAGCCGTTGCCGTTACGGGATTCTTCGCCCCCGTTCCGGTTGTTGCGACCCCGACCCCGACCCCGACCTTCCCGGTTTTGATTGTCCCGGGGAGTGCTGCGGCTGCGGGTACGGGGAGTAGCGGCCGGTTCGGCTGCCGGTTCGGTCTTTTTGTTACCCCGGAACCAGGAGAAGATTTTGCCGATAATGCCGCCATCTTCCGTGGTGACCGCAGTCTTGGGCTCTTGGGCCATGGGGGCAGGCTGGGTGGGCGCAATGTGCTTCACGGCAGCTTCCTGCCGGGGCGCCGAAGTGGCGGCGGCCAGGGAAGGCAGCTTGTCTTCGTCTGCCGGCGCCGCAACCCGCTTGTAGGAGGGTTGGGCCGTCTCTTCTAGATTCAAATCCTCATGGCGCAGGCGCTCGATGGAGTGGGCCGGGGTTTCCAGGTGGATGTTGGGGATGAGCAGGACCGTGACCTTGTGGCGAAGCTCGATGGACTGAATTTCGTTGCGTTTTTCGTTGAGCAGGAAGGTGCCCACATCCACTGGCACTTGGGCATGGATGGTGGCCGTATTGTCCTTCATGGCCTCCTCTTCCAGGATGCGCAGGATGTGCAGGGCAGCAGATTCGGTGGAGCGGATGTGGCCGGTGCCGGTACAGCGGGGGCAGGTGATGTAGCTGGTTTCCGCCAAGGCGGGGCGGAGGCGCTGACGGGACAGTTCCATCAAACCGAAGCGGCTGATTTTGCCCATCTGTACCCGGGCACGGTCATGACGCAGGGCGTCCCGCAACCGGTTTTCTACTTCCCGCTGGTTGCGGGGGCTTTCCATGTCGATAAAGTCGATGACCACCAGACCGCCCAAGTCCCGCAGCCGCAACTGGCGGGCCAGTTCCTCGGCGGCTTCCAGGTTGGTCTTCAGGGCCGTTTCCTCAATGTCCTGACCCCGGGTGGCGCGGCCGGAATTGACGTCACAGGCCACCAGGGCTTCCGTGTGGTCGATGACGATGGCGCCGCCAGAGGGCAGATTGACCTGACGGGAATAGGCGGATTCGATCTGGTGCTCAATCTGGAAGCGGGAGAAGAGGGGAACATCATCCTCGTAACGCTTGACCCGATTGATGTTGTTGGGCATGACCGTGCCCATGAAGGCTTTGGCTTGCTCGAAAATTTCGTCCGTATCGATGAGCAGTTCGCCGATGTCCGGCTGGAAGTAATCCCGGATGGCCCGGATCACCAGACTGCTTTCCAGATAGATGAGGAAGGGGCCGGTCTGCTGGGCAGCAGCGCCTTCTATGGCGCTCCACAGTTGCAACAGGTAGTTCAAGTCCCATTGCAGTTCTTCCGCGCTACGGCCGATAGCGGCGGTACGGGCGATCAGGCTCATGCCCTGGGGGGCTTCCAGCTGATCCATGATGTCCCGCAGTTCGGCCCGTTCGTCCCCTTCCACGCGACGGGAAACGCCGCCGCCCCGGGGATTGTTGGGCATCAGCACCAGGTAGCGGCCAGCCAGGGAAATGAAGGTGGTAAGGGCTGCGCCCTTATTGCCACGTTCATCTTTTTCAACCTGAACAATGACTTCCTGGCCTTCCTTCAAGGCTTCCTTGATGGTGGCCTTGCCGGCTTCCACGCCGGGTTGAAAGTAGGAGCGGGAAACTTCCTTGAAAGGGAGAAAACCGTGTCTTTCCTCGCCGTAATTGACAAAAGCGGCCTCGAGACTCGGTTCGATGCGGGTAATGACACCCTTGTAAATATTGCTTTTGCGTTGTTCCTTGGCGGCCGATTCAATGTCTAGGTCAATTAATTTTTGACCGTCCACAATGGCGACACGGAGTTCTTCGGCCTGTGTCGCATTGAACAGCATGCGTTTCATTCGGTGGCTCCCGCGCTCATGCACGGACGGGCTCCCTACGCCGGTAGCGACACAATTAGTTGAAAATACGTGGTTTCATCCGGATTTCGGTATGGCAACTAAAGGTGGGAAAGTAATCGCTGAAAGCCCCGCAGCCCGGCTGAAAAATCAGGCTGCGTGACTCGCTGGGGAGGGAATCCGTACGTGCCAGTTAAGCGCAAAACGAGTAGTATCGCTGCTTTTGGTGAGCGAACTTAACCAGTTGGTTTTCACCGTTGCGACCTTGTGCAGGTTGGCACAAGCGAAAAATCTTTGGCCTGCCGGAATTCCCACCCCGTTTCCTTATCGGAATGTGGCCGGGGTAAGTCTGTTCGGTCTTATAGCAAGAATTGTTCTTTCGCAGGGGGGCTAAAACCTGCCCCAGTATATTCAAAATGACAGGCCTTAGCAAAAATTCTGTAACCAAGCTGATTATTGGCGAAGAAGAGGGTGGGCAACGCCTAGATAATTACCTCTTCCGCATTTGCAAAGGCATTCCTAAAAGCCACGTTTACCGCATCCTGCGTAGCGGCGAAGTCCGCATTAACAGCCGCCGGGTCGCGGCGGCCTATCGCCTGCAAGCCGGGGACCTGGTACGCCTCCCTCCCATGCGCTTCGCCGCCAGCGAGGCGGAAGAAGCCAGCGAAGAGGTGCGGGGGCAAGCCCTCAAGGCCGATTTACCCGTGCTCTACGAGGATGACGCCCTGGTCATCATCAACAAACCGGCGGGGATTGCGGTCCACGGGGGGAGTGGGGTGTCTTTCGGAGTGATCGAGGCCTTGCGTCAGCAGCGCCCCCAGGCCAAGTTCCTGGAACTGGCCCATCGTCTGGATCGGGAAACCTCAGGCATTCTCCTGGTAGCCAAAAAGCGCTCTGCTCTGACCGCCCTCCACGATATGTTTCGGGAAGGGGGGCGTGCGGATAAGCGCTATTTGACCCTGGTATCCGGGCGTTGGATGGACAAAGTGCGCAATGTGCGCCAGCCGCTGTTTAAGTATTTGTTGGACAACGGGGAGCGGCGGGTACGGGTAGCGCCAGAGGGCAAGCCTTCCCACACGGTCTTTCGTCTCATGTCCCGCTGGCAGCGGTTTTCCCTGCTGGAGGCCCAGTTAAAGACAGGGCGGACCCACCAGATTCGGGTGCATCTGGCCCATTCGGGCTTTCCCATTGCTGGGGACGATAAGTACGGGGATTTTGAACTCAATAAGGCCCTGCAAAAACAGGGGCTAAAACGCATGTTCCTCCACGCCTACCAAATGCGCTTTCCCCACCCACTGAGCGGGGAAACCCTGTCTGTGGAGGCCCCGTTACCCGCTCCTTTACAACAGTTTCTGGATTTTCTGAATCGTACGGAGTCTTTGGAATATGGCGCGTCGCTTTGATCTGGTGGTTTTTGACTGGGATGGCACGATTCTGGATAGCGCTGGCGCCATTGCCGGGGCCATCCAGGCCGCCAGCCGGGAATTGGGGGTAACGCCCCCCTCCGATGCGGCGGCCCGCCACGTCATCGGCCTAGGCCTGGAGGAAGCCTTGCGCTCCGCCGTACCCGGCCTGCCCCCCTCCCGTTACCCGGAAATGGTGGATAGTTACCGCCGCCATTACCTTTCCCAGGATCAGGACCTGGTGCTGTTCCCAGGCATTGAATCCCTGATTGCTCGCCTGGCGGAAACCAGCCATCTTCTGGGGGTGGCTACCGGAAAAAGCCGGGTGGGGTTGGACCGGGCCCTGCAACATAGTGGTTTGAGACGTTACTTCGATGCCACCCGTTGTGCCGACGAGTGTTTTTCCAAGCCCCACCCCCAGATGCTGGAGGAGTTGATGGAAGAACTGGCGATGCCCCGGGAGCGGGTGGTGATGATCGGGGATACTACCCACGATATGGAAATGGCCCGCAACGGCGGAGTTACCGGGGTGGCGGTCACCTATGGGGCCCATCCCAAGGCCCAGTTATTGGATTCAGGGGCGGCAGTCTGTTGTGATTCGGTGGAGGAGCTCCGGGAATGGCTGCTACAAAACGCCTGATTTGTGCTGCCTCGGACCTGGAAGAGAGTGGCAAAGGGGTGCGCTTCTCCTTTGTGCGCCGGGGCCAAGAGGTTCCCGCCTTTGTGGTCCGCTTTCGCGGCAAGGTATATGCTTACCTTAATCGCTGCACCCACGTGCCCGTGGAGCTGGATTGGCAGGAAGGGGAGTTTTTCGATTATTCCAAGTTATACTTGGTTTGCGCCACCCATGGCGCCCTTTACGCCCCTGAATCCGGCCACTGTCTGGGCGGACGATGCAACGGACGGGGATTGATTCCCCTCACCGTTGCCGAAGAAGGCGATTCCGTCTATCTGATGTCTGAAGAAGAATAAGCCCCTATCATGGATACCCCCCAACACCCCCCCTCCCAAGACCCTCAGTGGGAGCATAAGCTCCTGGAGAAGCTAGCCCTTTCCCATCTGGAGGAGCAGAAAACCCGCCGGCGCTGGGGGATTTTCTTCAAGCTTCTGGGATTTGCCTATCTCACTGCCATTCTGGTCTATGTGGTGGACTGGGGCGGTTCGGATAAATTGGCCGATGGCCGCCACACGGCGGTGATTTATCTCCATGGCACCATTGAAGCCAACGGAGAGGCAAGCGCGGAAAAAATCAACGCAGCCCTGGATTCCGCCTTTGAGGACAAGGGGACGGCCGGGGTTATCCTGCGCATCAACAGCCCCGGCGGTAGCCCGGTTCAAGCTGGGATGATTAACGACGAAATCCATCGTCTGCGCCAAAAGTACCCCAAAACCCCCCTCTATGTGGTGGTGGAGGATATGTGCGCATCCGGCGGCTATTACGTGGCCGTGGCCGGGGACAAGATTTTTGTGGATAAGGCCAGCATGATCGGTTCCATCGGGGTGCTAATGGATGGCTTTGGCTTTACCGGTACCATGGATAAGCTGGGGGTGGAGCGGCGCCTGCTGACCGCCGGGGAAAATAAGGGCTTTCTTGACCCCTTCTCCCCGGTGAATCCCAAACAGAAGGAATACGCAAAAACCATGCTGACGGAAATTCATCAGCAGTTCATCAGCGTGGTGCGTCAGGGGCGGGGCAAGCGCCTCAAGGAAACCCCGGACATGTTCTCCGGCCTGGTCTGGACTGGCTCCAAAGGAGTGGAGCTAGGGCTGGCCGACGGCTACGGCACGGTGGATTCCGTGGCCCGGGACGTCATCAAGGCGGACAAGATCCTGGATTACACCATGCGGGAAAACATCGCCGAGCGTTTCGCCAAGCGCTTTGGCGCTGACGTTATCCAGGGGGCCGTCCACTCCCTGAAGATGGAAGCCTCCGCCAAGGCGGAATAGGCTTTGCCCCCGGATGCCGGTTTTCCGGTGCCGCAAAAAAGGCCTCCTTTGGGAGGCCTTTTTTATTGGGCCAAGAACAAGAACACTGTGGGTTTTTTCTCCAGATCCGGCGGCAAAGGGGATGCCTTCCAGGCGCTTACGGTCTGGGTGCGGATGGCTTCGGAGGGGAGGGTGATATCCGTGGCCAGGCAAAGGAGGGTATTTCCCTGGCAGGCCTTGAGCAGGGATTCGAACATGGCCCGGTTACGGTAGGGGGTCTCGATAAAAATCTGGGTGCTTTGCAGGTACCGGGATTCCTTTTCCAGGGCTTTCAGCTTCTGGCCCCGTTCCTCTTCCTTGGCGGGCAGGTAGCCGTGGAAGGCGAAGTGCTGACCGGAAAGCCCTGACCCCATCAACGCCAGCAGCAGGGAAGAGGGGCCCACCATGGGAACCACGGGGACGCCCCGCTGCTGGGCTAGGCGTACCAAAGCCGCCCCCGGGTCGGCCACCGCCGGACAGCCGGCTTCCGATACCAGGCCTACATCTTGCCCTTGCAGCAGAGGCTCCAGGAGTGGAGGCACCTGTTCCGGGGTGGAGTGCTCATTCAATTCCGCGATGGGGATATCCCGCAACGGACGGGTAACCCCGGCGCTTTTCAGAAAAGCCCGGGCACTCTTGGCGTTTTCCGCCACAAAGCGCTCCAGCTGGCGTACTTGCTCCAGGACGGGAGGGGGCAGGACTTGTTCCGGGCTGTTGGGGCCCAGGGGGACGGGAATCAGGTAGAGGGTGCCAAAAGACATGGGCTAGAGAATGGGATAGTTTTCAAGTTTGAGAAAATCGCAGAGGGCGATTAAGGGGAGACCGATCAGGGCGTTGGGGTCATCCCCCCGGATGCTGCGCAGCAGGGCAATGCCCAGACCTTCACATTTTGCGGCGCCGGCGCAATTGTACGGCTGCTCCTGATGCAGATAGGTCTGGATTTCCTCCTCTGTCAGATCCCGAAACGTTACCAGGGTAGGAATCCCAGTAAGGTGCGCTTTGCCGCTACGAGCATTAAAGAGGCAGAGGCCGGTGAAGAAATTGACGGTTTTTCCGCTCATTAGACTGAGCTGGCGTACCGCGTTGGGGTGATTGCCCGGTTTGCCGAAGCGCTGTTGCCCCAGGTAGGCCACCTGGTCGCTGCCGATAATCAGGGCGTCTGGGTGCTGGTTGGCCACCGCTCGGGCCTTGGCTTCGGCCAGGCGCAGGGCCAGGGGTTCCGGTGCTTCATCCGGCAGAGGGGTTTCGTCTACCTGGGGATCGGCACAGAGAAAGGGAAGGTTCAGGCGTTCCAGGAGTTCCCGGCGATAGGGGGAGGTGGAAGCCAGCACCAGGGGCTGGCGTTGGGCGGTGGTCATAGGAGAATGGGCGTAGAAAACGGACTAGGTGGAGACCGTAAGGTCTTGCCTATTTTGAAAAAACAGGCGGGAAAAGTGGCTATTTCTTTGACACGGTAAGCCAAAAATAATATCATCCGCGCCCTATGTCGCAACAGAAAGTGATCGACAGCCAATCTTTTGCTAGGAATGTGGAGACCCAGGAAGGGCGACTACAGTTAGCAGACTTGACGCGGCTGCATGATTTGCTGGCAGAGAAAAGCGGCAGCATCCAGTATTCCCTCCAAGGGAAAGTTGGAAAGCGTGGCGAGTTGAGGTTGCGTTTGCGCGTGGCCGGGGTTCTTTCCCTGGTTTGTCAGCGCTGCCTTGAGCCCGTTGATTTCCCGTTGAGCGTGGATAGCCTTCTTGAGTTGGTGCCCGAAGGGCGCGAGATTTCTCAGGATGACCTGGAGGATGACTCCAGGGATTTTGTTCCAGCTTCCCGGGAAATGAATGTGGCCGCCCTGGTGGAAGATGAGGTCATTCTCAATCTGCCGGTGGTGCCCCGTCACGAACGCTGCGTTTCTCTACCGAAAGCTGATGATCAGAAGGAAGCCTCTCCTTTTGGGGTGTTGGCAAATCTGAAAACGCGACCGCAATAAAGCTGGCATTTGTAATTGGATCAATTTAGGAGTTTCCTGACATGGCCGTTCAACAAAACAAGAAGTCCCCTTCCAAGCGTGGCATGCACCGTGCCCATGATTTTCTGACCAACCCGGCTCTGGCCGTGGAACCCACCACCGGCGAAACCCATCTGCGCCACCACGTGAGCCCCAACGGCTTCTACCGTGGCAAGAAGGTCACCCAGGCCAAGGGCGAGTAATCTCCCCATTCCAAGGCAGGCGGCCCCGTTGCGGGCCCCTGCCTTTTCTTTTACCCAATTCGAGCCCTCGGATGGGAATCACAATAGCGATTGATTGCATGGGCGGTGACCACGGTCCCCGCGTTACCGTGCCGGCGGCGCTTGCCTATTTGTCTGGCGCTGAAGATGTGGAAGTCGTCCTGGTTGGCCAGGAAGACAAAATTCGGGCCGTTCTGCCCACCCCCCTGCCTCCCCGGGTGTCCATTAAGCATGCCAGCGAAGTGGTCACGATGGACGATCCCCCGGCTCAGGCCCTGCGCAACAAAAAGGACTCCTCCATCCGGGTGGCCGTGAATATGGTCAAAGCCGGAGAGGCGGATGCCTGCGTTTCGGCGGGCAACACGGGGGCCCTCATGGCCATTTCCCGGTTTGTGCTGAAAATGCTGCCGGGCATTGACCGTCCTGCCATTTGTACCGTGCTGCCCACCATGCGCAGCCATGTCTATATGCTGGATCTGGGGGCCAATGTGGATTGCGGCCCGGAAAACCTGCTCCAGTTCGGCATCATGGGGGCCATGTTGGCCTCCGCCATCGACAAAAAAGAGCACCCCAGCGTGGGCCTGCTCAACATCGGCGAAGAGGACATCAAGGGCAACGACGTGGTGAAGCACGCCGCCGAACTGCTCAAAGATTCCGGCCTCAACTTTGTCGGTAATGTGGAAGGGGATGGGGTCTTTAAGGGCGACGCGGACGTAGTGGTTTGCGACGGTTTCGTCGGCAATGTGGCCCTCAAGACCACGGAAGGCCTGGCTCAGATGCTGGCCTTCTTCCTCAAAGAGGAGTTCCGCCGTAATTGGCTGACCAAACTCATTGCCCTGATTGCCCTGCCAGTCCTCAAGGGCTTTAAGAAACGGGTGGATCACCGTCGCTATAATGGGGCCACCCTGTTGGGCCTGAAGGGCATTGTGGTGAAGAGCCACGGCTCCGCCGATGCCTTTGCTTTCCAACATGCCATCGCCTGTGCTGCCGGAGAAGTCCGGGGCAAGATGCTTGAATTGATTTCCGGTCGGGTGGCCCGTTACGCCCCCGCCCTGGCTGAATCCACCCATTCTCATCAGGAGTCGCCCTGACATGTTTGCCAAAATCACTGGTGTTGGTAGTTACCTGCCCGACCGGGTGGTCACTAATGACGATCTGGTTGCCCAGGGTGTGGATACCAGCGATGAATGGGTGGCGACCCGGACGGGCATTCGTTCCCGCCATTTCGCCGAGGCAGGCCAGACTTCTTCCGATCTAGCCTTTCATGCCGCCAATCGGGCCCTGGCCCAAGCTGGGGTTGAGGCGGGCGATCTGGATCTGATTATTGTCGCCACCTCCACTCCGGACTTTATTTTTCCTTCCACCGCCTGCCTGTTGCAGGGGCGCTTGGGAAACAAGGGGGCGACCGCCTTCGATCTCCAGGCGGTTTGCTGCGGTTTCGTCTATGCCTTGGGGGTGGCGGAAAAATTTATTCGTTCCGGCTCCCATAAGCGGGCCCTGGTGGTGGGGGCGGAAGTATTTTCCCGCATCCTGGACTGGCAGGACCGGGCCACCTGCGTCCTCTTTGGCGACGGGGCTGGTGCGGTGGTGGTGGAGGCCTCGGAAACCCCGGGGATTCTGGCTACCACCATGCACGCAGACGGCAGTATGGCGGGCATGTTGTCCGTGCCCGGCCAGGTGAGCGGCGGCCAGGTCATCGGTGACCCTTTCCTGCGCATGGATGGCCAGGCGGTCTTCAAATTTGCGGTGCGCATTCTGGCGGAAGTGTCCGGGGAAACCTGTGCCGCCGCAGGCGTGGCGCCGGAGTCCGTGGATTGGCTCATTCCCCATCAGGCCAATATCCGCATTATCGAATCCACGGCAAAAAAAATGGGGCTGCCCATGGAGCGGGTGATTGTTACGGTGGATCACCACGGCAACACCTCCGCCGCTTCCGTTCCCCTGGCCCTGGATGAAGCCATGCGCAGCGGGCGCATTCAGCCGGGGCAGAAGGTGCTCCTCGAAGGGGTAGGGGGCGGGTTTACCTGGGGTGCCGCCCTGGTGCAGTTTTAACGTCCCGAGCCATCGGGCAACACGGAGAAAAAAATGAGCTTTGCGTTTGTTTTTCCCGGACAGGGTTCCCAATCCATCGGCATGATGGCGGCCTACGGGGACGCGCCGGTGGTGCGCGCCACTTTTGATGAAGCTTCTCGGGCGTTGGGCGAAGATCTGTGGCAACTGGTGGCCGAAGGCCCAGCGGAAGCCCTGGCTCAGACCGTCAATACCCAGCCCGTCATGCTTACCGCGGGAATCGCCGTGTGGCGCCTGTGGCAGGAAAAGGGAGGCAAGTGTCCGGCGGTGCTGGCCGGCCACAGCCTGGGGGAATATTCCGCCCTGGTGGCCGCTGGCGTCCTGCCTTTTGCCGAGGCCGTACCCCTGGTGCGTCTGCGGGCTGCGGCCATGCAAGAAGCGGTGCCTCTGGGGACCGGCGCCATGGCGGCGGTTCTGGGCTTGGATGATGCCGGGATTTTGGCGGCCTGCGCCGAAGCAGCCCAGGGCGAGGTGGTGGAGCCGGTGAATTTCAACGCAGTGGGCCAAACCGTCATTGCCGGTCACAAGGATGCGGTGGAACGGGCCATGGTCCTGTGCAAGGCCAAGGGCGCTAAGCGGGCCCTACCGCTGCCCGTGTCTGCCCCCTTCCACTCCAGCCTAATTCGCCCGGCGGCGGAAAAACTGGCCCAGCGCCTAGAAGCCCTGGACTTTGCTGCCCCCACCATCCCGGTCATCAATAACGTGGATGTGAAGGTAGAAACCGCACCGGAAAAGATCAAGGACGCCCTGGTGCGCCAGGCTTTCCATCCGGTGCGCTGGGTGGAAACCATTGGCAAAATGGCCGAAATGGGCGTCACTACGGTAGCGGAATGCGGTCCGGGCAAGGTCCTGGCCGGACTCACCAAGCGTTGCGCCGACGGCGTAACGGGGGTGGCCCTGGCGGATGCGGGCGCCATCGAAAACAACCTTTCTCTGGAGTAAGAAGATGGTGCTGGAAGGACAAGTTGCGCTGGTCACCGGGGCCTCCCGGGGAATCGGCCAGGCGGTGGCCCGGGAACTGGCTCGCCAAGGGGCCACGGTAATCGGCACGGCCACCACGGAAGAGGGCGCCGGGCGCATTACCGCCTATTTGCAGGAAGCCGGCGCCAAGGGGCAGGGGGCGGTACTGGAAGTGCGGGACCAAGCCCAGGTGGATGCTCTTATCGCTCGCATCGAAAAAGAATTTGCTCCCGTGACCATCCTGGTGAATAACGCCGGGATCACTCGTGACAATCTGGCCATGCGCATGAAGGACGATGAATGGGATGGGGTGATCGACACCAACCTGAAGTCCGTTTTCCGCCTCTGCAAGGCGGTAATGCGGGGCATGATGAAAGCCCGCCAAGGACGCATCGTCAACATCACTTCCGTGGTAGGGCACGCGGGTAACCCGGGTCAGGCCAATTACTGTGCCGCCAAGGCTGGGGTGTCCGGTCTTTCCCGCTCCCTGGCGAAGGAACTGGGCAGCCGCAATATCACCGTCAATTGCGTGGCCCCCGGCTTCATTGATACGGACATGACCAAGGCCCTGGATGAAAAGCAGAAGGCGGGCCTTCTGTCCAACATCCCCCTGGGCCGCCTGGGTAAGCCGGAAGACATTGCTGCGGCCGTGGCTTTCCTGGCTTCCCCTGCCGCCGCCTACGTGACCGGTACCACCGTGCACGTGAATGGCGGCATGTACATGGATTGAGTTATCTGGTTACCACTCGGCGGCGGCCGAAATTTTGTGCGGCGCCGCTTGTTTGGTAGAATACGCAAGTTTGTATCACATACCCAATAATAGGGAAGGAGTCTTTGATGGAAAACATTGAACAGCGCGTCAAGAAGATCGTTGCCGAACAACTTGGCGTCAACGAAGCCGATATCAAAAACGAATCGTCTTTCGTGGATGACCTTGGCGCGGACTCGCTGGACACCGTGGAACTGGTGATGGCCCTGGAAGAGGAATTCGAAACCGAAATCCCCGACGAAGAAGCCGAAAAGATCACCAGCGTGCAACAAGCGATCGACTACGTTACTTCCCACCAAAAGTAATTCCTTTTTGCGTCGCTTTTCTGGGGCCGGTATCGCAAGATACCGGCCCTGTCCTTAAGAAGCACTGTTTTTAACTACTTTTTCTCCGGAGCTCATATTGGCACGCCGTCGAGTCGTAGTTACCGGTCTGGGGATTGTTAGCCCCGTTGGCAATACCGTTGATGATGCCTGGCAAAATATTTTGGCCGGGCGCTCGGGTATTGGCCAGATCACCAAGTTCGATACCTCCACCTTTCCCGCCAAAATCGCCGGGGAAGTGAAGAATTTCGACATCACCCAGTACATTTCCCCCAAAGATGCCCGCCGCATGGATACCTTCATCCATTTTGGTATGGCGGCCGCCATTCAGGCGGTGCGGGATGCGGGGCTGGATTCGGAGCAGGTGGATAGTGAGCGTATCGGCGTTGCCATCGGCTCCGGTATCGGCGGCCTGCCCCTGATCGAAAGCACCAAGGAAGATTACACGGCGGGCGGGATGCGCAAGATTTCCCCGTTTTTCGTGCCCGGCTCCATCATCAACATGATCTCCGGCAATCTTTCCATTCAGTTCGGTTTCAAGGGCCCCAACATCGCCCTGGTGTCCGCCTGTACTACCGGTACCCACTGTATCGGTGAAGCCGGGCGCATCATTGAATACGGGGATGCGGACGTGATGGTAGCCGGTGGCGCCGAATCCACGGTGACGCCCCTGGGCGTGGGGGGCTTCTGTGCCGCCCGGGCCCTGTCCACCCGCAACGATGATCCCCAGACCGCCAGCCGGCCCTGGGATAAGGATCGGGACGGGTTCGTTCTGGGCGAAGGCTCCGGTGTGGTGGTTCTGGAAGAATACGAACACGCCAAGGCCCGGGGCGCCAAGATTTACGCCGAGTTGGTGGGCTATGGCATGAGCGGTGACGCTTACCACATGACCGCCCCTAGCACGGACGGTCCCAAGCGCTGTATGCAGGCCGCCCTGCGTAATGCGGGACTGAATCCGGATCAGGTGCAGTACCTGAATGCCCACGGCACCTCCACCCCTCTGGGAGACAAGAACGAGTCGGATGCCATTAAGCTGGCCTTCGGTGATGCGGCCAAGCAACTGGTGGTGAATTCCACCAAGTCCATGACTGGCCACCTGTTGGGCGGTGCGGGGGGCATTGAATCCGTATTCACCATCTTGGCGGTCCATAACCAGATTTCCCCGCCCACCATCAACATCTTCAATCAGGATCCGGAGTGCGATCTGGATTACTGCGCCAATACGGCCCGGGAGATGAAGATCGAATTTGCCGTCAAAAACAACTTCGGTTTCGGCGGCACCAACGGCTCTCTGGTATTTAAGCGGGCGTAAGGCGACGGAGTGGAGGCAAGCCATGCGCTTTCCTCTGATCCTGGGCCTCACCCCGTCCCGCCGGCTAGGATGGTTACTGGCCGGTTTCTGCGCCACCCTTGGGGGTGGCGTTTTTGTTTTGCCCGCACCCAATCTGGGAATTCGGCTGCTTTATGGCTTAGCCTGGGGCATGGTCTGTTGGTGGGTGGGACGGGAAAAGAAGAAGGGGGAAGCCTGCTGGCTGGGGGAGCTGCGCCTGGAGAAAAACGGCAACCTGGATTGGCGCCCATCGTCCCAGGTGGATTTTCAGCCGGTGGAGCTGATTCCTAGGGAAAGCACCCTGTGGTCCTGTATCCTGGTGCTGCGGTGCCGCCGGGAAGGGCAGGACCGGGCAGCCTGGCTGGTGGTGTTGGCGGATAGTCTGGTAGAAAAGAAAACGGGCTTTCGCCAGTTGCAGCTTTGGCTGCGCTGGCGAAAGCCCGAACCGTAAGCCGGTTGGTGCGACGCTTTAACGGCGAGCCTTGGGCGGACGCAGCAGGCTGGGCTTGGCCTTGGGCAACAGATCCGGGTAGTCCCGGGAGTAATGCAGCCCCCGGCTTTCCTTGCGCTTCATGGCACAACGCACGATCAATTCGGCGGTGGTGACCAGATTGCGCAGCTCCAGCAGATCATGGGTGACCCGGAAATTGGCGTAATACTCGTTGATTTCCCGCTTTAAGAGGCGGATACGGTGCTGGGCCCGTTGCAGACGCTTGGTGGTGCGCACAATACCCACGTAATCCCACATGAAGCGGCGCAGTTCATCCCAGTTGTGGGAAATGACGATTTCTTCGTCTGCGTCCGTTACCCGGCTGGCGTCCCAGTGGGGCAGGGCGGGCACTTCCCGTTTGGGCTGGGCCAGAATGTCCTTGACCGCCGCTTCCGAGAACACCACGCATTCCAGCAGGGAATTGGAAGCCAGCCGATTGGCGCCATGAAGGCCGGTGCAGGCCGTTTCTCCGGTGGCGTAAAGGCCCGGGATTTCGGTCCGGGCATTGAGGTCGGTGATAACGCCCCCACAGGTGAAGTGGGCAGCCGGCACCACGGGAATGGGCTGCTTGGCCATATCGATGCCTAGTTCCAGGCAGCGGGCGTAGATGTTGGGGAAATGTTCCTTGAGGAAGGATTGGGGCTTGTGGGAAATATCCAGATAAACGCAGTCCAGACCCCGCTTCTTCATTTCAAAGTCGATGGCCCGGGCTACCACGTCCCGGGGGGCTAGTTCGGCCCGAGCGTCGTGGTTGGGCATGAAACGGGTGCCGTCCGGCAGGCGCAGAATGCCCCCTTCGCCCCGTACCGCTTCGGAAATGAGGAAGGACTTGGCGTTGGGGTGGTAGAGGCAGGTAGGGTGAAACTGGATGAATTCCATATTGGAAACGCTGCAACCCGCCCGCCAGGCCATGGCAATGCCGTCACCGGTGGAAGTATCCGGATTGGTGGTGCACAGATAGACTTTACCCGCACCGCCGCAGGCCAGGAGGGTGGCCGGGGCGCCGTAGGTGGTGATTTCTCCGGTTTCCGTATCCAGCACGTAGGCACCGTAACAACGATTTTCCTTTTCCCCCATCTTGGTCCCGGTAATCAGGTCGATGGCGATGTGCTGTTCCAGAATGGTGATGTTGGGGTGCTTGCGGACCTTCTTGGTGAGGGTTTCCTGAACCGCCAGCCCGGTGGTATCCGCCACGTGGATGACTCGGCGGGTGCTATGACCGCCTTCCCGGGTCAGGTGATAGCCTTTGTCACCCTTGGTGAAAGGTACCCCTTGCTCAATGAGCCATTCGATGGCGCGGCGGCCGTTTTCCACCACAAAGCGGGTGGCCTTGGGGTCGTTTAGGAAAGCGCCGGCAGTAAAGGTGTCCCGAATGTGGGCTTCAATGGAGTCCTGGCTATCGAGAACCGCTGCAATTCCCCCCTGGGCCCAGGCGCTGGCGCTGTCTTCCAGGTGGCGTTTGCTAATCAGGGCGACCCGGCATTTGTCTGCCAGACGCAGGGCGGCAGACTGGCCTGCCAGGCCGCTACCGATAATGAGAACGTCGAAATTATGAACCACGATTAAGCCTTTTCTTTAGCAATGGCGCGGGTTTTGGACGGCCCGTACTATAGCACGGTGCAGGGACGGGGGTATCCGGCGGGACGGATAATGGGCGGAGCAAAACGGGCATTTCTTGAATAGCCCACGGGCGGTGAAGGCCGGTTGGGTTATACTTCCAGGGATTTCAAAAAAACCAATTAATTCTTTGTCATTCCCACAGGCATGAGCGAACGCGAAATAGACCGGCAGTTGGTGGAACGCGCCCAGTCCGGTGACAAGGGGGCTTTCGACCAGCTTGTGGCCAAATACCAGCGCAAGCTTTCCCGCTTGCTCGCCCGTTTCATCCGGGACCCGTCGGAAGTGGAGGACGTATCCCAGGAAGCCTTTATCAAGGCTTATCGGGCCCTTCCGTCCTTCCGCGGCGACAGCGCTTTCTATACCTGGCTGTATCGGATCGGCATCAATACGGCGAAAAATTACCTAGTCGCCCAGGGGCGCCGGGCCCCCACGTCCACGGAATACGACTCCGAGGAAGCGGAAAGCTTTGACGACGGGGAGCAGTTGCGGGACATCAACACCCCGGAAAGCCTGCTCCTATCCAAGCAGATCGGGGAAACGGTGAACGCCGCCATGGAAGGCCTGCCGGAAGAACTCCGCACCGCCATCATGTTGCGGGAATTGGAAGGCATGAGCTACGAGGAAATTTCTCGGATCATGAACTGTCCAATCGGCACCGTGCGCTCCCGGATTTTCCGGGCGCGGGAAGCGGTGGCCGGAAAATTGAAGCCCTTGCTGGATACGGCGCCGGATCGGCGCTGGTAGTTCCGGTCTCAACCCTAGGCGCCTAGCCCTGTGGCGAGGCGAAATATCATGAACGAAACCCAAGCAGTAGTCCGGGCCCTGGAAAAGGGCGATACCGCCCTGGTGGAAGCCATGGGGGGCGGCTGTGGCCATTGTCACGAATCTGGTGGTTGCGGTGCTTCCTCCGCCAAAATGTTCTGTTCTTCTCCCCGGGTTTTTCGGGTGCGGAACAGCGTCGGCGCCCAGGTGGGACAAACGGTCACCATCGGTCTGGCAGAAGGGGTGTTGCTGAAAAGCGTTGCTCTGCTTTACCTGCTGCCGCTGCTCTGCGTCTTTGCGGGGGCGGCCCTGGGCCAGGGACTGGTTTCCGAGGCTCTGCAAGAGTGGGGTGGGGTAGGGGGCGCCCTGGTGGGCGGTCTCCTGGGCTTTGTGGGGGCCAAGCGTTGGCAGCATCGCCTGGTGCGGCGCCCCGAGGCCATGCCGGTGATTCTGGGGCTTTTGTCCTAAACCATGGGAAATAAGGCTGCGACGCCGGACCTGTCCTCCGGCTTTGCCCTCCTGGGGCGAAACTACTGCCACCTGTGCCATGACATGGAGGCAGCCCTGGAACCCCTGCTGGCTCCCTTGGGACTGCCCGTTCAAACCGTGGACGTGGATCAGTTTCCTGAACTGGAAGAGCGCTGGGGGGAACTGGTGCCGGTACTGCTCCATGAGGGGCAGGAGGTGTGTCATTACTTCCTGGACCCGGCGGCCGTAGGTGCTGTTTTGGCCAAAATCCGCTAGAATCCTGGCTTTACGGCCAGCAGATAAAGGGTGCCCAGCGGCACCCTTTTTTACCTGATGCAGCACATTCGCAATTTTTCCATTATCGCCCACATCGACCACGGTAAATCCACCCTGGCCGACCGGCTCATCCAGAGCTGCGGCGGGTTGTCTGACCGGGAAATGGAAGCCCAGGTGCTCGATTCCATGGATATCGAGCGGGAACGGGGCATCACCATCAAAGCCCAGACAGCGGCGCTGCGCTACAAAGCCAAGGACGGGCAGATTTATCACCTGAATCTGATCGATACCCCGGGGCATGTGGACTTTTCCTATGAGGTATCCCGTTCCCTGGCGGCCTGCGAAGGCGCTCTGCTGGTGGTGGATGCCTCCCAGGGGGTGGAAGCCCAGACGGTGGCCAATTGCTATACCGCCATCGAGCAGGGGGTGGAAGTCGTCCCCGTGCTGAACAAGATTGACCTACCCTCAGCCAATCCGGACAACGCCCGGCAGGAAATCGAGGATGTGATCGGCCTGGATGCATCCGAGGCCGTACTGGCCTCTGCTAAAACCGGCCTGGGGGTGGAAGACATCCTGGAGGCCGTCGTAGTCCGGATACCGGCGCCCCAGGGGGACCCGGAAGCTCCCCTGAAGGCCCTGATCATTGACTCCTGGTTCGATAATTACGTGGGCGTGGTCATGCTGGTCCGGGTAGTGGATGGGGTGCTGCGTCCCAAGGACCGGATTCGCCTCATGTCCACCGGCACGGTCCATCTTTGCGAGCAGGTGGGGGTGTTTACTCCCAAGTCCCAGAGCCTGCCCGAATTGGCCGCCGGGGGCGTGGGATTCATCATTTCCGGTATCAAGGAACTAACCGCTGCCAAGGTGGGGGATACGGTCACCCTGGCGGATCGTCCCGCTGCCGCGCCTTTGCCCGGTTTCAAAGAAATCAAATCCCAGGTTTTCGCTGGACTCTATCCAGTGGAAGCCAACCAGTACGACTCCCTGCGGGAATCCCTGGAAAAGCTCAAGCTCAACGACGCCGCCCTACAATTTGAACCGGAAGTCTCCCAGGCCCTGGGGTTCGGCTTCCGCTGTGGCTTCCTCGGGCTCTTGCACATGGAAATCGTGCAGGAGCGTCTGGAACGGGAATTCGACCAGGACCTGATTACCACCGCTCCTACGGTGGTCTATGAGGTGGTGCTGCGGGACGGCACCCTCATCCAGGTGGAAAATCCGGCCAAGCTTCCGGAAGTTTCCAAGGTCGAGGAAATCCGGGAACCCATCATTACCACCACCATTTTTGTGCCCCAGGATTACGTGGGGGCCGTCATTACCTTGTGCAACGCCAAACGGGGCAATCAGGTGGATATGGCTTACCACGGCCGCCAGGTGCAATTGAAGTACGACATGCCCATGGCGGAAGTGGTGATGGACTTTTTCGATAAGCTCAAATCCGTGTCCCGGGGCTACGCCTCCCTGGATTACGAATTTAAGGAATACCGGGCTGCCGACGTGGTGAAGCTGGATATCCTCATCAACGGGGATAAGGTGGATGCCCTGTCGGTCATCGTGCACCGGGCCAATGCCCAATACCGGGGCCGGGAACTGGCCGCCAAGATGCGGGAATTGATTCCCCGTCAGATGTACGAAGTAGCCATCCAGGCCGCCATCGGCTCCACCATCATCGCCCGGGAAAACGTCAAAGCCATGCGCAAAGACGTGCTGGCCAAGTGTTACGGCGGGGATATCACCCGGAAAAAGAAATTGCTGGAAAAGCAAAAGGCGGGGAAGAAGCGCATGAAGCAGGTGGGTGCCGTGGAAATCCCCCAGGAAGCCTTCCTGGCCGTCTTGCGCGTGGATAGCAAATAACGGAGAACGTTTTGAATTTTGCCTTGATTCTTTTCCTGCTGCTTTTAGCCAGCGGGCTGATCTGGATAGCGGATTCCCTCTGGCTGAAGAAAAAACGCCCCCGGGATGCCAAAGACCCCTGGTGGGTGGAATACGGCTCCGGTTTTTTCCCGGTGATCCTGCTGGTGTTTCTGCTCCGTTCCTTCGTTGCCGAGCCCTTCAAGATTCCTTCCGGATCCATGATTCCCACCCTGCAGGTGGGGGATTTCATCTTGGTGAATAAGTTCAGCTACGGCATCCGCCTACCTATCCTGGACAAAAAAATCATCGAAGTGGGCCACCCCAAGCGGGGGGATGTGTTTGTCTTCCGCTATCCGGAAGATCCCTCCGTGGACTACATCAAGCGGGTGGTGGGGCTGCCTGGGGATACGGTGGCTTACCAGCACAAGCGCCTGACCATCAACGGCCAGCCCGTGCCGGTCAAAGCCCTGGGAGATTACGAGCATCCGGAGCGGCTCTACTACTCCAAGCAATTTGAGGAAACCCTGGGAGGCGTCAAGCACCGCATTCTCAATGATGAGGATGCCCCGGATGGGGTTCCGGAAATCAGCCAGTTTCCCCATCGGGAAAACTGCACCTACAATGAGGCAGGCTTCATCTGCAAGGTGCCCGCCGATAGCTATTTCGCCATGGGCGACAACCGGGATAACAGCCGGGATAGTCGGGTCTGGGGCTTTGTGCCGGACGCCAACCTAGTGGGGAAGGCCTTCTTCATCTGGTTTAACTTCGGGGATTTGAAGCGCATTGGCGGTTTCCAGTAACTTCAAGGGAGAGAAGCCCATGTTTCGCCAACGGGGTGTGAGTCTTTCCGGCCTGCTGGTGGTCGGTTTTCTGGTGGTCATCATCGCCATTACCGGTATGCGGGTGGTACCGGCAGTGGTGGAATATTTCAGCATTACCAAGGCCTTGAAGACCATCACGGGCAACGGCAGCCTGAGTACCGCTACGGTGGCCGAGGTACGCACCGCCTTCGACAAACAGGCGGATATCGACAACATCACCAGCATTAACGGCACGGATCTGGATATTTCCAAGGATAACGGGGATATCGTGATCGCTTTTGCATACACCAAAAAAATTCCCCTGGGTGGGCCCGTCAGCCTGGATATCGACTTCAAGGGCAGCACCGCAGGCAAGGACAAGGGTAATTGAACGCACCGCTCAAAGCGCTGGAAACAGCGCTGCAATACCAATTTAAACGCACGGAACTGTTACAGACCGCCGTCACTCACCGCAGCCACAGTTCT
Source organism: Azospira inquinata (assembly GCF_018905915.1). Lineage (NCBI taxonomy): Bacteria > Pseudomonadati > Pseudomonadota > Betaproteobacteria > Rhodocyclales > Rhodocyclaceae > Azospira > Azospira inquinata. Next base: position 3,189,440 of record NZ_CP064782.1, on the reverse strand, counting down.
CCCCATAACGAACGCCTGGAATTTCTGGGGGACAGCGTCCTTAACTGCACGGCTGCCCATTTACTGTTCCTGCGCTTCCCCCAGATGCCCGAGGGGGATTTGTCCCGCCTGCGGGCCAATCTGGTCAATAAGGACAGTCTTTACCGGGTAGCCACCCATCTCCAGTTGGGCAATTATCTGCGCCTGGGGGAAGGGGAGCTGAAGAGTGGCGGCCACCAGCGTCCCTCCATCCTGGCGGATGCCTGCGAGGCCATTATTGGCGCGGTCTATCTGGATAGCTCCTTTGATACGGCCCACGCTCTGGTGGCCCGCATGCTCAAGGATGACATTGAGGCCATTATTCCCGGCCAGCCCATCAAGGACCCCAAGACCCGCTTGCAGGAACTGGTTCAGGCCCGGCACCACACCCTGCCCAAGTACACCATGCTGGGCGCCCAAGGCCAGTCCCACGCCCAGCATTTCGTGGTGGCCTGCGATATCGATTTTCTCGGTCTGCGTACCCAGGGCGAAGGCTCCAGCCGACGCAATGCGGAGCAGAAAGCGGCGGAAGCTGCCCTGCAACTTTTGGAAGGACGCTAATGGATACCCCGCCCGATAACGAAAAAATCCGCTCCGGCTATGTGGCCATCGTCGGTCGCCCCAATGTGGGCAAATCCACCCTGCTCAATCATCTGATCGGGGAAAAGATCAGCATCGTCTCCCGCAAGGCCCAGACCACCCGGCACCGGATTACGGGCATCCTTACCCAGGATGACGCCCAATTCGTTTTCGTGGACACCCCGGGTTTCCAGACCCAGCACACCAACGCCCTGAACCGGGCCATGAACCGGGGGGTGACCCAGGCCCTGGCGGATGTGGATGTGGTGCTCTTCGTTATCGAAGCCGGGCGTTTCGACGCCAAGGATCAGAAGGTGCTGGATCTGCTGCCCAAAGACCGGCCCGTGATCCTGGTGGTGAATAAGGTGGATAAGCTGGAGGACAAGGGGCGGCTGCTGCCCTTCCTGGCCCAGATTGCGGAAAAGCGGAACTTTGCCGCCCTGTTGCCGGTCAGTGCCGCCAAGGGACGCCAGCTGGATGAACTGCTTACCGAGACCCGCAAACACCTACCCAATCCGGGGCTGATGTTTAGCGAAGATGAAATTACTGACCGCAGCGAACGTTTCCTGGCTGCCGAATATATCCGGGAAAAGCTCTTCCGCCTCCTGGGAGACGAACTCCCTTACGCCGCCACCGTGGAGATTGAAAAGTTCGAGGTAGAAGGGCGCCTGCGGCGCATCTACGCCGCCATTGTGGTGGATCGGCCCGGCCATAAGGCTATCGTCATCGGCAAGGGAGGCGCCACTCTGAAGCGCATTTCCACGGAGGCCCGCCAGGATATGGAGCGCCTGTTCGATGGCAAGGTGTACCTGGAAGTGTGGGTCAAGGTGAAATCCGGCTGGGCGGACGATGACCGTCTGCTGCGCAGCCTGGGTTACGAATAAGCCCCGGTCTGGGGAGCTGCCAAGGTGAATCTGCGCCAGCGGGTGGATCGGCAACCGGCCTATGTGCTCCATGGTCGGCCGTTCCGGGAAACCAGCCTGATTGTAGAAGTCTTTTCCCGGGATTTTGGCCGGGTGGCCCTCCTGGCCAAGGGGGCCCGTCGCCCCCGGGCCGCCATCCGGGGCCTGCTCATGGCCTTCCAGCCCCTGGAACTAGGCTGGGCGGGCAAGGGCGAAGTGCTGACCCTGATGAAGGCTGAATGGCAAGGGGGGCAACCCCTGCTGTCCGGCCAGGCCCTGTTTTGTGGCTATTACCTGAATGAGCTGCTGCTCAAACTCCTGCCCCGGGAAGACGCCCATGAAGGCCTGTTCCAGGTCTATGGGGAAACCCTGGGACGCATTTCCCAGGGATTGCGGGAAGCGGATCTGCGCCATTTTGAAAAAGCCCTGCTCCAGGAATTGGGCTACGGCCTGAATCTGGAGGCGGATGCCCGGGGTGAGCCCATCGCTCCCCAACGCCGCTACCGTTACGAAATCGAGCATGGGGCCGTTCCCCTGGAGAGCGGGGAGGGGAGCGAACTCTGCGTCTCCGGCCAAAGCCTCCTGGATCTGGCCAGTGAAGACTGGCAGCGGCCCCGCTCCCGCAGCGAAGCAAAACAATTGATGCGCGCCCTGATCGGCTATTATCTGGAAGGGCGCCCCCTGGAAAGCCGTAAAATTTTCAAGGAGTTGCAGGAATTATGATTGAACTCGGCGTCAATATCGACCACGTAGCTACCCTGCGCCAAGCCCGTCGCACCTATGAGCCGGACCCGGTCTGGGCGGCGGTGGAAGCCCATCTGGCCGGGGCGGAAGGCATTACGGTGCACCTGCGGGAAGACCGGCGTCACATCCAGGACGAGGACGTGCGGCGCCTCAAGGAAAGCACCCAGGTGAAGCTCAATCTGGAAATGGCGCCCACGGATGAAATGGTGGATATCGCCTGCCGTCTCAAGCCCCAGATGGCCATGCTGGTGCCGGAAGGGCGCCAGGAAATCACCACGGAAGGTGGTCTGGACGTGCGCAGCCAGGAGGCCCATCTGAAGGCCGTGGTGGCTCGGCTGCAAGATGCGGGAATTGTGAGTAGCGTCTTCATCGATGCCGATCTGGGGCAGATCGAAGCCGCCGCCCATATTGGCGCCCGGGTGTGCGAACTGCACACCGGCCCCTACGCCCACGCCTTCCACGACCAGGGGCGGGACCGGGAAAGCCCGGCCGTCCTGGCGGAGCTGGCTAAGCTGAAACAGGCCGGGGCCGCCATTCTGGCGGCGGGGATGCGCTTTAATGCGGGCCATGCCCTGAATTATTACAACGTCCAGCCCGTGGCCGCCCTGCCGGGTATCCGGGAATTGCACATCGGCCATGCCATCGTCGCCCGGGCCGTGTTTGTCGGCCTGCGCCAGGCAGTGACGGAAATGAAAACCCTGATGCTGGCCGTGGCCCAATGATTTTCGGCATCGGCACGGACATCGTCCAGGTGGCCCGCCTGGAAACCCTGTGGCAACGCCACGGGGAACGGGCCGCCCGGCGCATTTTGGCGCCTGACGAATGGACAGAATTCTCCGTCTGTGCCGACCCGGCCCGCCTGCTGGCCAAGCGCTTTGCCGCCAAAGAGGCCTTTGCCAAGGCCCTGGGTACCGGCGTACGGGCACCTGCTTCCCTAACCGCCCTGGCCATTACCCATGATGCCCTAGGGAAACCGGGCTTCGCCTTTGCCCCGCCCCTGGCCCGTTACCTGGAAAACCGTCATTTGCGGGCCCACCTTTCCCTGAGCGACGAAAAGGAAACGGTGCTGGCCTTTGTCGTTCTGGAGACTCTGCTGTGATTCCTTCCCTGCCCCTCGGCCCGCTCATGGCGGACGTGGCCGGTATTGCCCTGACGCCGGAAGACCGGCAACGCCTGATCCATCCTCTGGTGGGTGGAGTCATCCTGTTTTCCCGCAACTACCGGGACCCGGAGCAGCTGGCCGCCCTGTGTCGGGATATCCACGGCCTGCGCCAGCCCGCCCTGTTGATTTCCATCGACCATGAAGGCGGCCGGGTGCAGCGCTGCCGGGAAGGCTTTACCCGTTTGCCCCCCATGGCCGCCCTGGGTCGCCACTGGGATCGAAATCCAGGGGAAGCCCTGGCCAGTGCCGAGGCCTTGGGTTATGTGCTGGCGTCGGAACTGCGGGCAGTTGGGGTGGATTTTTCCTATGCGCCGGTTCTGGATTTGAATTTCGGCCGCAGTTCGGTGATCGGAGACCGTTCCCTGCACCGCAACCCCCAGGCCGTGACGGACCTGGCCCGGGCCTTGATCCGGGGCATGGGGGCTGCCGGCATGGCCAATTGCGGCAAGCATTTCCCCGGCCACGGCTGGGTAGCGGCGGATTCCCATGTGAGCATTCCCGTGGATGAACGCAGCCTGGCGGAGATGGGGGAGGATATGGCCCCCTACCAGGCCTTGGTCCAGGACGGCAGTCTAAAGGCAGTGATGCCCGCCCACGTCACCTACCCGGCCATGGACGGCCATCCGGCGGGCTTTTCCCCCTATTGGATCAACAAACTGCGCCGGGAACTGGGCTTTACCGGGGTGATTTTCAGTGACGACCTGTCCATGGCGGGGGCCGGCGTGGTGGGTGGCATCCAACAACGGGCCCAGGCGGCCTGGGATGCGGGCTGCGACGTATTGCTGGTGTGCAACCAGCCCGAGGCGGTGGATGAACTGCTGGGTGCCTGGCGGGTGGAGGTGCCGGAAGACAAGATCCAACGCCTCATGGGGCTCCAACCCAAAGGGGAAGCCCTGAGTCGGGAACAACTCAAGCAGGAAGCCCGTTATGAAGAAGGGGTTGCCTGGGCGGAGCGTCTGGGGCAGGAGTAGCGCTGGGGGGGGGAAGTAAGGCTTGGGAGGCGACGCTTCCCCGGGGGGAAGACGGGTTTCGGTCTTTGCCCCGGCTTTTCTCCAAGCTTTAATCCTAATTATTAAGAATATTGCTTAATGTATTGATTAATAAAATACTTTAGTTGTGTTAATGGATACAAAAAAGCCCGGAAACTTCCGGGCTTTTTTCGTTGCGGAGCGGGGTAACTTATTTCACCCGGTTCCGGTATTCGTCGGTGCGGGTGTCGATTTCGATCTTGTCACCGATTTCCACGAAGGCGGGCACCATCAGTTCAAAGCCGCTGACGATCTTGGCGGGCTTCAGCACCTTGCCGGAGGTGTCGCCCTTGACGGCGGGTTCGGTGTAAACCACTTCCCGCACCACGGAGGTGGGCAGTTCCACGGAAATAGCCTTGCCGTTGTAGAAGACCACTTCGCAGGGCAGGCCGTCTTCCAGGTACTTCAGGGCATCGGTCATGTTGTCCGCTTCGATGTCGTACTGGTTGTATTCGGCATCCATGAAGACGTACATGGGATCGGCAAAGTAGGAGTAGGTCACTTCCTTGCGGTCCAGCTGCACCAGTTCGAACTTGTCGTCGGCCCGATAAACGGTTTCGCTGGGGGCGCCCGTCAGCAGGTTCTTCAGTTTCATCTTGACCACGGCGGCGTTACGGCCGGATTTGTTGTATTCGGCCTTTTGCACGATCAGGGCGTCTTTGCCAACCATAATCACGTTGCCGGAGCGGAGTTCCTGTGCGGTTTTCATCGTCTGTCCTGCTTTGGATTTGAAAAATAAGCGCGGGATTATACCGGAGATTCCTGGCGTTTTCCCATATAAGTCAGGAGTTGGCTACATAAATCCCCTTGGGCCGCCAGGGATTGGCTCCATAGGCGGCTGTGTTGCTGCCATTGGGGTAAGCGCTCCATCAGGGCCCGCCAGGGCCCATCCACCGCCAGCCCCTTATTCCAGGCTTCCCAGAAGTCCCGGATAGCCCGAGCCAGATCCGCCGGGGCCTGGGCCAGATAAAGTTTGAGAAAAGCCCGTAATTTCACCAGATGGGCCTCTTCCTCCTGGGGATAAATCTGCCAGACCAGGGGCTGCCCGGCCCATTGGGCCCGGACAAAGGAATCTTCCCCCCGCACGAAGTTGATCTGGCAAAACCAGAGCAGGGCATCGAAATCTTCCTGGGGCAGGAAGGGGATGGGACTCAAGCGTAGCTGGCCCCGCTGTACTGATCCCTGGGCCGGCTCCCACCCATCCCCAACCCAGGCCTGGATCTGGGGCAGGGCCGGGGAGGGGGGCAACAGGCAATGGACCGGCCGTTCTCCCCAGGACCAGGCGTCAAGCAAGGGGCCAACGGGGAGATGGCCGTAGGTAAAGAGGAGTACGCGTAGGGCGTCCCCTTCCAGGGTATCCGCCGGCAAACCCAAGCGATCCCGTAGGCGGGCGGCTAGGGCTGGCTCGGCGGCAAAGCGCTCCCGCCGGGCCAGCAGATCTCGTTCCCGGAGTAAGCCGCCGCTGGCTGGGGTAAAGCCGGGAAAAAAGTAGTGGGTGACCAAAGGTAGACGGGGATGGGGGGAGGTGAGGCCGTGGCACTCCCCCACCCAGTCTTCCCCGCTGAGATATTCCAGATTCACCCAGAACGGCGGGTGAGGCAGGGCAGCCATGGCCTGGAGGTAGGGCTCGGGCAAGCGGCAGCCGAAGGTCTCAATCACCACCTCCCCAGGGATGACCGGAGGAAAAACCGCTGTCCAGCGGTGGATTTCCACCCCCTCCGCCGTTTGGGGAGCGCCTTTCCGCCCCGGGTCCAGGCTGGGAAGGAGGGGGTAGAATCGATCCAGATCATCGACCCAGAGGCGTACCCGAAAGCCCCGTTCCCGAGCCAGTTGCCGGGCCAGGCGCCAGGACACGCCAATGTCCCCGAAATTATCGATGACGTTGCAGAAAATATCCCAGACTGGTTGGCGCGGCGCATTCATGGGCGGGATGGTACCATCCCCTCCCGAAGTGTCGCTCCATCGCTCCACCGTTTCCTTCCTTCTCCGCCGTTGCCATGACCAGCCTCCGCCCCCAAGCCCCCGATTGTTCCCGCTGCACCCTCTGCCCCCGTCTCGCCGATCACCTAGCCGCCATCCGTCAGCGGGACCCGAATTGGCATGCCCGGGCCGTACCGTCCTTCGGCCCCCTGGACGGCCGCCTTCTGGTGGTGGGCCTGGGCCCCGGGGAACGGGGCGCCAACCGTACCGGACGGCCTTTTTCCGGGGACATCGCGGGGGAGTTGCTTTATCCGGCTCTGCACAAGTTCGGCTTCGCTTCCCAGCCCAATCCCCTGGACGAAACCGGGTGGGCCAATCCAGCCATGGCGCTTTACGACTGCCGGATTACCAATGCGGTGCGCTGTCTGCCCCCCCAAAACAAGCCGGTGGCCGCGGAAATTCGCCAATGCAACCCTTTCTTGGACCAGGAAATTCAAGCCATGCCCAAGCTTCAGGCCATTCTCAGCCTGGGCAGCATTGCCCATCAGGCGGTGCTCTGGTCCCAACAGCTGAAGCTCAAGGATTATCCCTTTGGTCACGGCTGCCACTACGTCCTGCCCAACGGGCTCCAGCTTTTTTCCAGCTATCACTGTAGCGGCTACAACACCCGTACCGGACGGCTCACCACGGCGGCTTTCGAGGGGGTGATTCAGGCCATCCGGGAGCATTTGCAGTAGGAGTGACCATGGCTGAAGATCAAGGCGCCACGCCCCCCGCCAGCCCTAAGGGCCTCCTGGACGGGGAGGGGAGCGCTCCTACCTCCGTATCGGAGGGCCGGTTGGCCACGAAAAATGCCATTACGGTGCCCGAGGCAGGGGAACGGCCCCGCTTCGACAGCAAGTCGTTTCTGGCTACCTTGAGCGAATTGCCCGGCGTCTATCGCATGCTGGATAAGGACGGGCGGGTGCTCTACGTGGGCAAGGCGAAAAACCTGAAGCGTCGGGTTTCCTCCTATTTCCAGAAAACCCTGGCCAGCCCCCGCATTGCCCTCATGGTGAGCCAGATCGCCGGGGTGGATACCACGGTAGTGCGTTCCGAAGCGGAAGCTCTGCTGCTGGAAAACAACCTGATCAAGACCCTGGACCCGCCGTTCAACATCCTTTTTCGGGATGACAAGTCCTACCCCTACATTCTCCTGACCCGCCAGGAATTCCCCCGGCTGGGCTTTTTTCGCGGCAGTCCGGATCGCAAGGCGGACTATTTCGGCCCTTTCCCGGCCGCTTCCACGGTTCGGGATTCCATTCACCTGCTGCAAAAAACCTTTCACCTGCGCACCTGTGAAGATTCAGTCTTCGCCAACCGCTCCCGTCCCTGTCTATTGCACCAGATCAAGCGCTGTAGCGGCCCCTGCGTGGGGCTCATCGGTCGGGAGGAGTACGCTCGGGACGTGCAACTGGCCTCCATGTTCCTCAATGGCCGGCACCACGAGGTGATCCGACGTCTCACCAGCGCCATGGAAAAGGCGGCAGAGCAACTGGCCTTCGAGCAGGCGGCCATGCTGCGGGACCGGATTTCCGGGCTGCGGCGCATCCAGGACAAGCAATACGTGGATAGCGGCAAGGATGAGGACGTGGATATTGTGGCCGCCGTGGTGGAAAACGGGGTGCTGTGCCTGAACCTAGCCATGGTACGGGGCGGTCAGCACCTGGGGGATAAACCCCAGTTTCCCCGGAACGCCAGCGACTGCGCTCCCGCCGAGGCCATTGGTGCCTTTCTCGCCCAGCACTATGAGGGGCGCCCTGTGCCCCAGCGCATTCTGGTCAATGCCTTACCGGACGAGGAAGGGCTGGCGGGCCTGGAGGATGGCAACGGCCGCCCCGTGCCCGTGCTTCAACCCCGCCAGGGGGCGGGGCGTATCTGGGTGGAAATGGCGGAGCAGAACGCCCGCATTGCCATTACCGCCCGCCAGGCTACCCTCACCATGCAGGGCCAGCGCCAGGAGGCCCTGCGAGAGGCTCTGGAGTTGCCAGAAGCCCCCCAGCGCATCGAATGCTTCGATATCAGCCATACCCAGGGGGAAGCCACCGTGGCGTCCTGCGTGGTGTATCAGAGCACCGGTATGCGCAAGTCCGAATACCGGCGCTTCAACATCAAGGATATCCAGCCCGGGGACGACTACGCCGCCATGCGCCAGGCGGTACTGCGCCGCTACGACAAGGTGGCGGCCGGGGAAGGCGTCTGCCCAGACCTGATTCTCATCGACGGGGGCAAGGGCCAGGTGGGGGCCGCCTTTTCGGCCCTGGAGGAATTGGGTCTGAGTCACCTGCCCATGATCGGGGTGGCCAAGGGGGTGGAGCGTAAACCCGGGCTGGAGCAACTGATTTTCCCCGAGGGGCGGAAATCGCCGCTACAATTGCCTCCCGAACATCCTGGTCTGCATCTGGTGCAGGAAGTACGGGATGAGGCCCACCGGTTCGCTATTACGGGCCACCGGGCCCGACGGGGCAAAACCCGGAAAACCTCCCGCCTGGAAGACATCGGGGGGGTGGGGCCGACCCGGCGCCGGGCGCTGCTGGCCCACTTCGGTGGATTGCAGGAAATTATGGCGGCCAGCGTGGACCGCCTGGCCCAGGTCCCGGGCATCAATCGGGAGCTGGCGGAACGCATTTATTCGGCTTTGCATTAATGCCCTTCAACATACCCATTTTCCTTACCTGGCTGCGCATTCTCCTCATTCCCCTGTTGGTGACCGTGTATTACCTGCCGGACACCTGGCTGGGGTTCCAAGAAAAAAACGGGGTGGCTACGGCTATTTTCGTGGTGGCCGCCCTGACGGACTGGCTGGACGGCTATCTAGCCCGGGCCTTGAAGCAGACCTCCGCCTTCGGCGCCTTTCTTGATCCGGTGGCAGATAAGCTCATGGTGGCAGCGGCTCTGATTATGCTGGTGCAGCTGGATCGTACCAATGCGGTCATCGCCACCATCATCATTGGCCGGGAAATCACCATTTCCGCCCTGCGGGAGTGGATGGCTAAGATCGGCGCCTCCAAGAGCGTGGCGGTTTCCATGATCGGCAAGATCAAAACTACCGCCCAGATGTCCGCTATTCCCCTGTTGCTTTATCAGGCTCCCGTGGCCGGTTACGACATCCGTCAGGCCGGGACCTGGTTGATTTATGTGGCGGCAGTGCTGACCCTCTGGTCCATGGGTTATTACATGCGTATGGCATGGCCCCAGATCGCCCTGCACAAAGAAAATTGATCAAAATTGGGCGGCTTTGTTGACACCTCTCGGAAAGCCTATATAATGCGCACCTCGTTGATCGACGCGGGAGTAGCTCAGTTGGTAGAGCGCAACCTTGCCAAGGTTGAGGTCGCGAGTTCGAGACTCGTCTCCCGCTCCAAGTTTTTCTGAAAAGGAAAGCTCAGCATTACCAGCTTTCCTTTTTTAGTGGCACCGTTTTAATCCGAGTGATCGGTTTCGAGGCGCGGTAGCAAAGTGGTTATGCAGCGGACTGCAAATCCGTCTACGTCGGTTCGATTCCGGCCCGCGCCTCCAAGAATTTGGCGCATTGGTATCGGGCCAAAAAGTTTTATGCGGGAGTAGCTCAGTTGGTAGAGCGCAACCTTGCCAAGGTTGAGGTCGCGAGTTCGAGACTCGTCTCCCGCTCCATAAAATGCAAAAAGGGAAGCGCTGGTCGCTTCCCTTTTTGTTTTTCCGCACCAGCCTTTTGTCATGCTTGGGGAAACCGCTATAATTCGGCTCCTCCCGCCCGGGTGATGAAATTGGTAGACATACCGGACTTAAAATCCGGAGCCGCAAGGCGTACGGGTTCGATTCCCGTCCCGGGCACCACCCACCTCCCGCATCTCCTTCCCCCAATTTGCCATGCAAGCCGTTGCCAATATTAATCTGGCCTCCCTGCTGGATACCCTGATCAGCCTGGGGACGGCTTTCCTGTTTGGCGGGCTGGTGGGATTGGAGCGCCAGTACCGGCAGCGTACCGCCGGTTTGCGTACCAATGTGCTGGTGGCCGTGGGGGCGGCTATTTTTGTGGATATCGCCAACCGCCTGGGTGGTGCAGAAGGGGCCACCCATGTACTGGCCTACGTGGTCTCCGGTATTGGTTTTCTCGGGGCCGGGGTCATCATGCGGGAAGAGGGCAATGTACGGGGCCTGAACACTGCCGCCACCCTGTGGGGGTCCGCCGCCATCGGCGCCTGCGCCGGCGCTGATCTGGTGCTGGAAGCGGCCCTGGCCACCGCCTTTGTCCTGGCCGCTAATACCCTGTTGCGTCCCGTGGTGGACAAGATCAATCGCCAGCCCCTGGATACTCCGGCCGTGGAAGTTACCAACACGGTCTATGTGATCGCCCCCAAGCTTCACCAGAAACGGGCCCGCCAGCTGCTGGAGGCAGCCCTGGATGGAGCCGATTACCCGGCCAGCACCCTTTCCGTCCACGCCTTCGGGGAAGACGCGGTAGAAATCGAGGCCATGCTGGTGGCTACGGCTGCGGAAGGGGGCGTCCTGGACGCCCTGACCCAATCCCTGGCGGAACAACCGGAAATACTCCAGGCCTTCTGGAGCCCCAGCACCTCCGAATAAGCCCGTCCGGCGTGGCAGCCGGGCAAGATGCTAGAATCCGCCCGCCCTACCGTTGTTTCCTTTTTTGGCCTATCCCGTGATTGTTTACGACCTCATCTGCCCCCAGGAGCATCGCTTCGAGGGCTGGTTCCGCTCTCCGGAAGACTTTTCCGCCCAAAGGGAAGAGGGGCTATTGGTCTGCCCCCATTGCGGTAGCCGGGAAGTCCGTCGCCTGCCCGCTGGGCTGCACCGGGGCGGTATGGCCCTTCCCATTGAAGCGCCCTCTAATTCCGTCTCCGCTCCGGCAACGGAGCCTCAGGCCGCTCCCACTAGCCCCCTGGCCCTGCTACGGGAGATGGTGAGTGCTCTGAAGGCGGAGAGCGAGGATGTGGGCCCCCGCTTTGCGGAGGAGGCCCGGCGCATTCATTACGCGGAAGCTCCGGCCCGAACCATCCGGGGGCAGGCCAGCGACGAGGACTTCCAGGCCCTCCAGGAAGAGGGCATCGATGTTTTTCGCCTGCCCGATGTGGGCAAGGACAAGCCGAACTAGCTTTCTTTCTTTAGAGCCCGAATCAGATAACGGGCATCCGGTCCGTAGCTGGTCAAAGGAGGATTCAGCTCTGGCGGCGCCTCTCCGAATCCCTGCTTGACCCAAAACGCCACGGATTGCTGCACCGCTACCAGGGAGGCCCAGCTCAGTCCCCGGCGGCGCCCTTCCGCTAGCCCCCCATCAATCAGGGGCCGCCCCAGGCCTTGACCGCGAAAATCCGGGTGAATGGCCAGATCATGGAGGTGGAAGCAATCCCGCTCCCCCAATTCCCGCCCCTCACTGTGCAGACAGGGGGGGTGGCCCAGGCGGCCTTCCTGGGCAAAGAGGTAGGCCAGAACCTGTCCATGCTGCACCAGCACCCAGCAGCAGTCCGGCCAGGCTGCTCGCTTAGCCCGGAAGGTCGCCTCAGATTCATGGAACTCAGGGGCATAGGCCAGGCACTGGAGTTCCCATACCTGAGGCAGATGGACCTCCTCCATGGGGCATAGCTGGAGCCCTGGAAGGCGGTCGGTGAGAGAAGAAAGCGGTGAAATCGGCATGACGGGGGCTTTTGTGGTTTAATTTTGATAACGTTATCCGAAATGTCGTCCCATGCCCAGTCCGGAAATTCCTCCGCCACCCGCCCCGGAGTCTGCCCCCGCCAAACGGGGACGGCCCAAAACCCGCTATGCGGAGCGGGATGAGCAGGTCCGCCAGAACATGCGCCTCTACCGGGCCCGCCGGGATGGGGAATTGCGGGCCCTGGCCCGGGCGTTGGAAGGTTTGCGGGCTCCCCTGGATGGGGCGGACAAGGATAGACTGGCGGGAGCCGCCGCCGCTTTGCTAGGCCTCTGGGACAACAGCAGCTTAAAAGATAACGTTATCAAAAATATTCAAAAACACAGCAAAGCCCGGAACGAAGATGGCTCAGCCTGAGGCAGGCCGAGCTGTTTCGGGTGGGCAAGGCACAAGGGAGAAACTGGGACCATGAACGACGAATACTACATGCGGGAAGCCCTTTCCCAGGCCCAGGCTGCGGGCTGTTTGGGGGAGGTGCCCGTGGGGGCGGTCGTGGTCAAGGAAGGGGTAATCGTGGGCCGGGGGTTTAACGCCCCCATTGGGGACCACGACCCCACCGCCCACGCGGAAATTGCTGCCCTGCGGGATGCGGCCCGCAACCTGGAAAATTACCGACTCCCCGGCTGCGAACTGTTCGTTACCCTGGAGCCCTGCGCCATGTGCGCCGGGGCCATGCTCCACGCCCGCATTGCCCGGGTGATCTACGGTGCCCGGGACCCCAAGACCGGCGTTCACGGCAGCGTGGTGGATTTGTTTGCCGTGGAACGGCTGAATCATCACACCCAGGTGGAAGGCGGGGTGTTGGCGGCAGAGTGCGGACAGCTCTTGTCCGATTTCTTTGCCGAACGTCGACGCAACAAAGGAGGGGCCTGAAATGTTTTTGCGCATTTCCATCCCCCGGCAAACCCTGGAAGTGGTGGGGGAGGCCGGCGAAATCCTGCATCGTTTTCCCGTATCCACCGCAGCCCGGGGGCCGGGGGAACATCCCGGAAGCCAATGCACGCCCCGGGGCTGGCATCAGGTCCGGGCCAAGATCGGCGCCGGATTGCCTTCCCATAGCGTGCTGGTGGGGCGGCGCCCCACCGGAGAGTGCTATTCCCCGGCCTTGGCGGAACAGCACCCGGGGCGGGACTGGATTCTTAGCCGGGTGCTCTGGCTGTCGGGCCTGGAACCGGGCAAAAACCGCATGGGAGAGCGGGATACCATGCGCCGCTACATCTATATCCATGGCACGGCGGACGAGGCCGGGTTGGGGCAGCCCCGCTCCCATGGCTGTATCCGCATGGCCAACCGGGATGTTATGGCCCTGTTTGATCTGGTTTCTCCCCATACCCGGGTGGAAATCCGGGACCAGGATTAAGCCGAACTTCGCTCCATTTTCGGACCATGGGCACCAGGGGGGATCTCCCGGATTTGCAGGGCTCCCAAGGCGCCTTCCGGGCCAAAAGCCTGCTCGGCCCAGTGCCAGCACCCGGTTTGATCCAGGGCCAGTACCGTGGATACCCGGGTGCCGTAATCCGGAGTACGAATAAAGATGGGGGAGAGGACCCGCTCCCAATCCAGGCTGACCCCGGTATGGGGCAATTCCTGATCCGGGGCCGGACGAGTATCCGCCAAGAGTTGCAGAAACGGCCCAACCGCTCCCGGGTTCCACCTTTCCCCTAGGTCTGCCAGGCCCCGGGCAAAGGCCGCTTTGGCTCGGACCACCTTGGGCCAGGGGGTATCCAGCAGATGATTGGACAGGCCGTAAAGCCCAGGAGTCAGCAGACGCCAGGGGGCGCCCCGGTTGGCGGCGTAGCTCAATCCCCGTCCATCCCAGAACAGCAGATTGCAACCGCCGTAAGACTCCTTTTCCTGCTGGCGCCAAAACTCCTCCGGATTAAGCGCAGAGGTCAGATAGTCCCGCACCAATAGGCCTCGGGAGAGCGAGGCGGGGGGCTGGGCTGGGTCCCGGTAATTGGTTAGAGCCGCCCAGCGGCCCTGGGCCCCGATGCCCATCCAGGTGCCCCCGGCACTTAAATCCTGGCCAGCGAACAGGTCGGGGAATTGTTCCCAGAAGTGGGCAGGAGCCGCCGGGCGGGCGTAGAACTCATCCCGGTTGGCCGCCACCACCAAGGGGAAGGTGGGATGGAGGCCGTACCCGGCCAGAATCAGGCACATGCCCCGGGGAAGGCGTCAGGCTGCCGGTTCTTCCGGCGCCACCGGAGACAGGGTGACAACGGCGCCCTCCTTGTCTCCCAGGTGGACCGGGCGGCCCTGCCAGCTTTCCGGCAGTACGGCGAGAAAGTGCCATTGCCCCTGGGCATCCGGGGCACCGCTGACCACCTGACCGCTCGCCCCATCTTCCATGTCCGGGGTCACTAGGGGCTGCCCCGGCGCCACGGGAAGGGGAGAAATGCCCCGGAAAAGGGAGCGCTTTACCTTGCCCAGGTACTGAGTGCGGGCCACCACTTCCTGGCCCGGATAACAGCCCTTGTGGAAACTCACCCCGCCGATGCGCTCGAAATTCACCATCTGGGGAATGAAAGCCTCCTGGGTCGCCAGACATACCCAGGGGATGCCCGCCGCCACGTCCCCCAGGCGCCAGACGGCACTGTCCGCGGGGTGGGCGTGGGCAGAGAGCTTCTGCCACCAGGTAGCCGCAGCGCTTTCTTCCACTACCAGCAAAAACCGTTCTTCCCCTTCCAGGCGGGCCACTCGGCCGCCCTCGAAAGTGGCGTAGGTCAAAGGCTCGGCCGGAAGTGTCAGGCCCGCCGCCTGGAGCAGGGCGGTGGCACCTTGCCCCCCCAGGCCCAGAATGACCTGATCCGTTTTTTCCGCCAGCACCACCTTAGAGCGCAACACGTACATTTTCAGGCGCTTGAGCATGGCGGGCAGCAGATCGGCCGCCACCAGCAACTCGAATTCATTCCCCGCCAGATGCCAGAGCAGCATACTGGCGTAGATGCGTCCCTTGGCGGTGCACCAGGCGGAATGCTGGAGCCGTCCCTCGGGAAGGTGGTTCACATCGCTGGTGAATTGGCCATGGAGAAAAGCCTGGGCTTCGTCCCCGGTAGCGGAAATCAGGGCATAGGCAGGCAGGGGGCAGAGATAGGGGGCGGCCGGGGAAATTTGGCCACCCAATCCGGAAACATCCCCATCGGCAGCGACTGCGCCACCCAGGTCGGTAAGAAACTGATGCCAGGAAGGACTAATCATGTTGGTCTGTTGAGATAAGTTAGGGGGATTGGTCTATTATATCGCCCGGTTTCGGCCCCTTAAGGCCGCAGCCAGGCGGGGTAGATCGGGCACCATGGGCGCTACCTTGACCACCATAATATAAGCGGCAGCCCTTGGGGGGTGCTTTGTTCGGTTCGGCCTCCCGGCCACATTATGTTCCGCCCTTGGGGCGCTCGCGATCGTTGTGATGAAATTTTTCTGGCGCCTCCTGGGGGGGGTGGGAGCTTTTGCCCTGTTGGGGGCCGTGCTGCTGGCCTGGCGCGCTTTTACCCCCATCGCCCTTAGTCAAAGCCCCCTAGATGTACAGATTAGCTCGGGCAGTACCGCCCGGGCCGTGGGACGCCAGGTGGCGGAAGCCGGGGCCGATCTCAATCCCCGGGTATTTGAACTGCTGGTTCGCTTGACCCGTAGCGCTGCGGGCATTAAGGCGGGGAGCTATGAACTGCGCCAAGGGGTAACCCCCTGGCAACTCTTGCAAAAGCTGACCCGGGGCGACACCAGCCAGGGGGAAGTGGCCCTCATCGAAGGCTGGACCTTCCGCCAGTTTCGGGAGCGCCTCAACGCCAACCCGGACCTAAGCCACCAGACCGTGGCCTGGACGGACAAGGAAATTCTGCAACACATTGGCGCAACGGAAAATCACCCGGAAGGTCTGTTTTTCCCCGACACCTATCTTTTTGATAAGGGCGGCAGCGATCTGGAAGTCTATGTCCGAGCCTACCGCCTGATGCAAGACAAGCTTCAGCAGGCCTGGCAGGAGCGGGATGGCCGTCTGCCCTACACCTCTCCCTACCAGGCCCTGGTGGTGGCGTCCCTGGTGGAAAAGGAAACGGCGGTGGCGGAAGACCGGCCCAAGGTGGCCGCAGTTTTCCTCAATCGCCTCAAGCGGGGCATGCCCTTGCAGACGGACCCCACGGTCATCTACGGCCTGGGACGGAATTTCGACGGCAATCTACACAAGGCCGATCTGCAAGGGGATACGCCGTACAATACCTACCGGCATCGGGGCCTGCCCCCCACGCCCATCGCCATGCCCGGTAATGCCGCTCTCCAGGCCGCGCTTCACCCGGCCCGCAGCAGCGCCCTGTATTTTGTGGCCCGGGGGGATGGCAGCAGTGAATTTTCCGCTGATCTGGAAAGCCATAACCGGGCCGTGGCCCGCTACCAATTGAAAAATCGCCCTTAAGGGCCGAAAGACCAATTCCATGAGCGAACGGGGCAAGTTCATCACCTTTGAAGGCATCGATGGCGCGGGCAAGAGCACCCACATCGAATGGCTGGCCAACTGGCTGCGCCAGCGAGGCCACGGGGTGCTGACCACCCGGGAACCCGGGGGAACGCCCCTGGGAGAAAAGCTCCGAGCCTTGTTGCTGGCCGATGACATGCACCTGGAAACCGAGGCCCTGCTGATGTTTGCGGCCCGCCGGGAACATCTGGCCCGGGTTATCTATCCGGCCCTGGAAAAGGGCACCTGGGTAATCTCGGACCGCTTTACCGACGCCTCCATGGCCTACCAGGGAGGCGGTCGGGGGCTGGCAATGGGTAAGCTGGAGGCCCTGGAACAATGGGTGCAAGGGGATTTTCAGCCGGATCTCACCCTACTCTTCGATGTTTCCCTGGAAGTGGCCCAGGCCCGCATCGCCACCACCCGCCAGCTGGACCGCTTTGAGCAGGAAAAGCGGGATTTCCATCAGCGGGTGCGTCAGGCCTACCTGGAGCGGGCGGCCGCCCACCCCCGTCGTATGCAGGTAATAAGGGGGGAAAGAAGCCTGGATGAGATTAAGAAAGAGATTGAACAATTGGTTACATCTAATTGTTTATGAATATTTTTGATTTACAGCCCCAAGCCTGGCAGCACCTGCAAGCCCGTCGGGAACAGCTTCCCCACGCCCTGCTGCTTTCCGGCCCCCGGGGGGTGGGGAAGCTGGAGGTGGCTCAGACTTTCGCGGCCAGCCTGCTCTGCGAACACCCCCGGCCTGACCAGCAAGCCTGCGGCCAATGCCCGGCCTGCAACTGGTTTGCCCAGGGCAATCACCCGGACTTCCGCCTGGTCCAACCTGCGGCCTTGGGCGGCGAAGGAGGGGAAGAGGAGGGGGAGGGGGGCAAGAAAAAACCCAGCCAGCAGATCACCATTGAACAGATTCGGGAGCTGGACGAATTTCTGCACGTGGGCACCCACCGCCAGGGACGGCGCATTGTGCTGCTTCATCCGGCGGAGGCCATGAATCGGAGTACCGCCAACTCCCTCCTCAAGGGCCTGGAAGAACCCCTGCCCGGCACCTTGTTTCTCCTGGTTTCCCATGAGCCTGACCGTTTGCTGCCCACCATTCGCAGCCGCTGCCAGCGGGTGGATTTGTTCGTGCCCGCCCCCGAGCAGGCGGAACGCTGGCTGGCGGAGCAGGGCGTGGGGGATGCCTCCCGCTGGCTGGCCCTGGCGGGGGGCGCTCCTCTCCTGGCGGTCAGTCTGGCCGCCAACCAGCAGGCCCAACTGCTGGAAACCATGACCAAGCTGCTAAGCCAGGGCGGCAAACTTGCCCCCCTGGACGGCGCCGGAGTAGTGGAACGCCTGCTCAAAGGGGATAAGTCCGGTACCCTGGCCCTGCGCTGGGTCATGGAGTGGGTGCAGAAATGGACAACGGACCTGATTCTGTCCAGCCACCATCTGGCGCCCCGCTTTTTTGTGGGTGAAGTGGCTACAATAGATCAACTCGCGCAAAGCGCGGATCAAAAGAAGCTTTTTAGATTCAATAAGAAAGTCTATGAATTTAAAGTTCAGTCTGAGCATCCGTTAAACGCCAGACTGTTTTTGGAAGAAGTCATGTTTGCCTATCAAGGGGTGTTCCCGCCCCCCGGAGGAAACCATGTACGACCCTAAAGCCGCTCCCGGCGGTGCTACCCGCCCCAGCGTTCTGTCCCTGAACATCAATTCCAAGTCCGCCCTCTACGCGGCCTATATGCCCCACCTGAAAAATGGCGGCATTTTTATTCCCACCAACCGGCACTACCAGCTAGGGGATGAAGTGTTCATGCTTCTTTCCCTCATGGAAGACCCCACCAAGTTGCCTATTGCGGGCAAGGTGGTCTGGATTACCCCCGCCGGCGCCCAGAACAGCAAGGCCCAGGGCATCGGTGTCCTGTTCAATAACGATGAAAGCGGGGTGGAAGCCCGGCGTAAAATCGAAGGCCTGCTGGCCGGGGTAATGCATTCCAGCCGGGCCACCCATACCATCTAAGGGCGTTTCGGCCCTTTATTGCTTTCCATGCTGATCGACTCCCACTGCCACCTGGATCTCCCCGAATTTCAAGAACGTACCGCCCAAGTCCTGGAGGCTATGAGCCAAAACCAGGTAGGCGCCGCCCTCTGTATTGCCGTCAACCTGGAAGATTTTCCCCGGGTTCTGGCCTTGGCCGAAAGCCACTCCAATCTGCTGGCCTCTGTGGGCGTACACCCGGAGGTCACGGAGGGAGCGGACCCGGATGAGGCCACCCTGGTACGGCTGGCGGATCATCCCCGGGTGGTAGCCATCGGGGAAACCGGCCTGGACTATTACTGGCATAAGGATCGACCGGAATGGCAACGGCAGCGCTTTCGCCGCCACATCCGGGCCGCCAAAGCCTGCGGCAAACCCCTGGTGATCCATACCCGGGAGGCAGCGGAAGATACCCTGCGGATTCTGGAAGAGGAGGATGCGGGAGCGGTAGGAGGCATCATGCACTGCTTCTCCGAAGACTGGGCCGTGGGGCAGCGCGCCCTGGATCTGGGTTTTTACCTCTCTTTTTCCGGCATAGTCACATTCAAGAATGCGGCCACCGTCAAAGACGTGGCGACTCGGGTGCCCCTGGACCGCTTTCTGGTGGAGACCGATTCTCCTTACCTGGCCCCCACTCCCTATCGGGGCAAAGTCAATCAACCCGCCTGGGTGCGCTACGTGGCGGAAGAGGTGGCCCGTCTGAAAGGGCTTACCGTGGAAGACATCGAAGCTGCGAGCTGCGCCAACTTTTTTCGCCTGTTCCCCAGCGCCAAAGCGCTGCTACAAGGGGGAACGGCAACTACTAGAGGTTAGCTGATGAAACGCTTGTTTTTGGGCCTGCTATTCCTGGCCCTTTCTTCTCCTTCCGCCTGGTCGGAAAGTTACGACGACATGCTCCGGGCCGTGAATCTGGACAACACCGCCGACGTAGTGGATTTGCTGGGGCAGGGCATGGAGGTGGATACGGCGGACGGGGAGGGTAATACCCTGTTGATGATCGCTGCCCGCAACGGCAACCTGCCCCTGGTGGATGAGCTCATCAAGCGCCGGGCAAAAATCACCGCTCGCAACCGTTACGGGGATGACGCCTTGCTCCTGGCCTGCTTCAAAGGTCATCTGCCGGTAGTCAAGCGCCTGGTGGAGGCAGGCGCCCCCCTGGACCGGGAACAGGGCTGGCAGCCCCTGATTTACGCCGCCTTCAACGGCCACGAAGACATCATGGAATATCTGCTGCAAAAGGGGGCGGACGTGGATGATGCCGGGGACAACGGCTCCACCGCCTTGATGATTGCCTCCCGTAACGGGCAGCTAGGGGCGGTGCGTCTGCTCCTCAAGCATCATGCGGAGGTGAATTACCAGAACGGCAACGGCCTGACCGCCCTGGAATGGGCCTTGAAAAACGGCAATACGGACATTGCCGACGTGCTGCGCCAGGCCGGCGCCCAAGACAAATAATCCAGCCATTTAACGCCCATGCCCGAAAATACCCAGCCCCTGACGGATACCTACCTGTCCCTGATGCCCGCTGAACGCCAGCGGGAAGCCGCCACCGTTATCCAGGACGCCTTTACCCGGGCCCTGCGGGCCACCGTGGAACACCCGGCCCAGGAACGGCGGGGGGTGGTGGAAGAGCTTCTGGAACGCCTAGTGGCTTGGCAGGGGAGTGGCACGGGGGAGGGCGTCTTGCTGCGTCAGGCGGTTACCCTGCTGGGGCTGGATCAATGGGGCCAGGCTTACACCCCCCTGGTGGGCGCTGGCGCCCTGACGGGTTTGAGTGAGCTTGTGGGCGCCCTGCGGGACCGACTGGAGAATGAGGCAGCCTGCCAGGTGTTTTTTCAGAATCTAGCGGAAGAGGACGAGAAGGGCTTTACCTTCAAGGTGCAGCTCCAGAGCGCCCTCCATGTGGCGCTCTGGCACGCAGCCATTGCGGAAAGCGAAGCCCAGGCCGCCCAGGAAATCAGCACCCACCTGGGGGGCTTGATGCTGGGGCTCTTCAATGCCATGCCCCGCCTGGGTTGGGTGGTGGTAGCCAAGTCCATGGCGGACATCCAGACCACCTGCCTGGAACACGGGTTGGCCCAGGAAGGCCTGGCTCAATCAGTCACCCAGCAGCTATTCGCTTCTCTGGCCCAGCAAATGCCGGAAGGCTTGCGCCAGCAAACCCTGGCCGGGGCGGATGAAATGGTGCGGGAATGGTCCCTGCGGCACCGGGAAGCCCCCGCAAGCAGCGCCCTGCACTAAGCTTTACACCCCTTGGTCCCCGGTGGTACCGAATTCCACGGGAGTTTTGACGTAGAAAACCTTGACCTTTTCCTGGGCAATCAAGGCAAATAGAGCATCCGCCTCCGCCTCGGAAACCACCATCAAGATCTCCTGGGGCTGATCCGCCAGATCGAAGAAACGGGCGGAGTGGATGCGTTGATCGTGCCCCAGCCCCTCCGCCGCCGCAATCAGCGTGGCGCCCCGGATACCCAGGCGTTTTGCGGCCTGGAGCAGCCACTCCGCCAAGGGCTGATGGTCGTGACTACGATTTTGCTGGGTCAAAAAAGTCAGCTGATATCCCTGCATTTTTCTTCTCCTCAAGCTTGCCGCAAAAGATACCAGGTCCAGATTCCCGCCAGGGTCATGACCAGGGAGCCGGTAACGTGGGTGGCCACCGACCCCAGGGCCATGGCCAAACGACCTTCCTGCAACAGGGACACCACTTCAGCAGAAAAGGTGGAAAAGGTGGTCAATCCGCCGCAAAACCCTGTAATGACCAGGAGGCGCCATTCCGGCGAGAGGGTTGGGGTCTGAGCAAAAAAAGCGGTTGCCAAGCCAATGATGTAGCCGCCCACCAGATTTGCCACCAGGGTCCCCGGCGGTAGGGAGGGGAAAAAGCTATTGAGCTTGAGCCCCAGCTGCCAGCGCAGCAGCGCCCCTAGGGCAGCGCCCAGGGAAATCACAAGAACAGGTTTGTACATGGAAAAGTTGTTCCGGAAATGGGTAAATCAGGCGTCCTGGACATCCAGACTCTGAAGCAAAACCAAAGGGTCCAGCCCCGAATCCTTGAGCCGTTGAACCGCACTCATAAACGCCCGGCGGGCCCGAAAGCGCTTGGCCCGTTCTGCGGGGCTTAAGGGATGCAAAGCCCGGGGGCGACCCCGACGGCTCAAACCAGGAAGTTCCGGGGTTGCCATCGCGGCGGGAGTAAATTCCTTAGCCATCTTTTGTTTTTTGTGACGTTTTTCAATAACGGAAATTATAGCGTTTGGCGGTAGTGTGCACAAGGGGAAAATGGCTGCAGGAAGGCGGTTTTGCTGGGTTTTTTACTAATGAGACCGGGAGTTGTGGCGATGAGTCAAAGATAAGTTGCTCCTCCCCCCGATCCATTACTAGTAGATCGTTCTCTAGGTAATATAGGATATGTGTTGCATGATTAATTTCCTTACGTCGCTTAATAAAACAGCATCAAATAGAGAGTGTGTGTTGCAACAACCAAGAAACCCACTGTGTTGCTGGCAAGCTCGCTGAGTTACGCAACACTTTTGAGCTAGCTTCTTTAAAGTCATGCAACATCAGAAAAGATAGTGTTGCGTAGTTAGCTCAAAAGCGTGCTACCAAAATGAAATTTGCGCGTGAGGCCTGTTCGGTATCACAGTGGGCATCAAGGACGCTTGATCCATCAGCAAGGGCAAACGACCTTGCTCGGCAGTCATCATCACTTTCCCAAACTTCCAAAATTGACCTCCCCCCATAAAACCGTAGCAGCAAGAAGTAGAGATTTCTGGCAAATTTAACGCCCATTCCAGGAGATTTGACATGAAGAAATCGAAGTTCGCCGAAGAACAGATCGCGTTTGCACTACGCTAGGCGGAGTCCGGTACCGTTGTTGCCGAGGTCTGTCGCAAGATGGGCGTATCCGAAGCGACGTTTTACAACTGGAAGAATAAATACGGTGGTCTGGGCATCACCGAACTACGCCGGTTGAAGCAGCTTGAAGAGGAGAATGCGCGGATCAAGCGCATGGTGGCTGACCTGAGTCTGGATAAGCAGATGTTGCAGGAGGTCATCCAAAAAAAGCTGTGAAGCCAGCCCGCAAGCGCGAGCTGGCAAACTTCCTGATTGACGCCTACCGCGTCAGTATTAGACGGGCGACGGCGTTGATCTGGCTACGACAGGCAACGTATTTCTACCGTGCGAAGCCTCGGGGCGACCGGGCCGAAAGGCAACAGATTCGAGAGATCGCAGCCACGCGGATTCGTTATGGTGCAGAACGTATCCACGTGCTACTGCGGCGCGAAGGCTGGCTGATTAATCACAAGAAGACTTACCGGATTTACTGTGAGGAAGGCCTGAACCTACGCAGTAAGCGCCCGCGGCGCCGAGTCGCTGCCGCTCACCGGCAGGAACGTCCCGTGATCTCTACATTGAATGCTTGCTGGAGCATGGATTTTGTGGCCGATCAGCTGTTCAACGGCCAGAAGATTCGGGCGTTAACTGTGGTCGATAACTTTAGCCGGGAAAGCTTGGCGATCACGGTAGATTACGCGCTGAAGGCAGCGGATGTGGTGGCAACGATGCAGCACTTGCAAGCGTTGCGTGGCACGCCTAAACGGATTCAAGTCGACAATGGCAGCGAGTTCATTTCGCGGGCGCCGGACCGATGGGCCTATGAACATGGCGTAACGTTGGACCTCTCACGTCCAGGCAAACCGACGGATAATGCGTTCATTGAATCCTTCAACTGCAGTTTGCGGGACGAATGCCTGAATGTGCATTGGTTCCTCTCACTGAGCGATGCCCGTGAGAAAATTGAGCACTGGCGTTTGGATTACAACGAATTCAGGTCGCACAGTTCGCTGGGCAATCTGACCCCGAGCGAGTTCCGGCTTGCTCACCTTGAAGTCGGAAATCTCTAGTTTCGACAGCTCGGTTAGCCGGGGGGAGGTCACCATTTTGATGATGATCCGTCATGGCATCGAACAGGTCAGGGGAGGGCATTTCAGTTATCCAGATCGCCAATTGGTCGAACACCATCTGCGCCTAAAGGGGGCGTGGGAGCGGGTGGTGCTTAGCGAGCTCGATAAACACCCCTGTGATACGAATGAATCTTGGGATCAGGCGATGCGCACATTGCTTGAGCATGCCACCCGTTTCTATGACGCATGCTCCTCCAAGGACCAACAGCAGGTACTCTTTGCTGATATCTGTCGGTTGCCCCGCTATCGCTACTGGCGAGATGAATTTGCGCCGGCGCTTAATCCGGCCTTCTGGGGAGGCAAAGGAATCCTACCTGTGCTCCTATCTTTTCAACTGGGACGAACCGTTGGTAGTCGGCTTAATGGCCCATTTAACGTTCTGGCGGCAGCTTTATGTAGAGGGAAAAAATGGGCATCATCCGCTGCGACGCCTATTTCTAAAAGTCTGGCAAACCTACGAGCCTCCGCGCACGGCAACACAGGCAATCACGCTGGAAAAATTCCTTACCTATCTCGACGAAGAGACTGAGTACGATAGGCAATACGATGAATTTATCTCGGTGCTGTTTCCAGAAACCCGGCATTTGCTTCGCTAAACGGCTAAGTCATCCAGCCCAGTCATAAAGCATAATCCGGCGAACGATTGGCCAATAACTGGAAATGCCAAACTCCTGACCTGCTGGGGATAATGTTAAAAAAGGGGACGCAAGTAAGGGCAGCAAATTGCTTTAGCATCATCTCGAGGTGTAAGTCTCTCGCCTCTGGTCTCTTCATATTCCGTACGAATGCGCCGCCGCTTTTTTCGTGCGGAGCCAAAACATTACGAATCTATGGAAAAAATACGAGCTTGGCTAACAGGGAATAAAGGGATTCAGATTTCCAACGATCTTCGTGATCTATTGATTGGCGTGTGGCACGACCGTCTAGCTGCAAAGGCGATTGTGGTCAGCTATCTGGCTACACGCAACTTTGGCGTGGTTCGTTTCCCAACACGACCAGACCGTTCCGTAGACGGAGAAGGCAAGGGGTATGCAGGTGCGGCAGAGCTCCTTGATAGCTACAGTGACACAAAGTTGACGGCCCTAGCTAAGGAACTGGCGGAAGTTACTCGTCAGACACAAAGCATTCTGTCGCACATCTATTCCGGCAACGACATTGTCTTACAGCGCGCGGTCGCGCCTCTGGACGAAAAAGGCGGGCAGTACATTGCCGCTAATCGACAATGTGATCAGATCGAACTGTTTCCGATGCTTGCCATGGCAGCCAAGCAGGCCGGTGTATGCTCGATATGCTTGGATTTCGACATTGTAAGTGGTTGGTCGACAACATCGCTTCAACGTTATGGAACCCTTCATATCACTAAGGCATGGCCTATAAGCGATATCTTGCTGGTGTCCGACCTTCTTGCCGGCCCATCTGGGAGCACCGTGGGGCCTCTTGAAAGCAATGAGTGGCTTTGTGTGAACAGAAACCCGCGTGGAGTAATCGAAATTAAGACGTCTGACCTTAAGGTCGTCGATCTCCCAGAAAGATATGTTTCGGAACTTCGATCACACAAAGCGGTGGCGGATCTCGCCAACGAACTGCAGAGGCAGGCTCATATTGCACCTACTGAGCGCAATATCGCCCTACGTCCACCACTGAAAAAATTTCCACCCACTTACCGGAAAATTCCGCCCCAGTCCTTTTGCGAGAGATTACGATCGTGGATCATACGGAAGCCATGATCGAAATCATGTTCGTCGAGTGATTAGCACGCAGCGTCCTGAACGCGTGGGCGATAATGTCAAAACGAAGTAGGGCAGGGAAGAACACCCAACTTCCGTCGTTCGGACGAAGCGGGCGTTCGAGGCTTCGCCTGACAACGACCGCTTCCAACTCAGAAGCGACTGGGCGGGAAGTTCTCGCGGGGTAAGGGACTGCGAACTATGACTGAGAACATCAAGAACACGGCGATCACCGCCGCTGGCTACATCTATCAGAACCGGCAAGGGCTGCGGGTGTTGTGCGACTGGCTGGATTCACCGAGTCGCTACGCAAAGGTCAAGTTCGAGTGTGACGTTGAGGCGGATGCACCGACGGGTCTGGACGACATCGTGGTCGAACGCACGGACGGGCTGCATGACCTCAAGCAGGTCAAGTTCACTCCAAACCCAAATGCACACCCGCTGTCCTGGGATTGGCTGCTTGAGAAGTCCGGCAAGACGGAACGGTCCCGGTCGATGTTCAAGAAGTGGTTTGATGCGTACAGGTCGCTGGACCCGGCACGCATCGGCGAGCTCTCTCTCCTGACCAACCGGCGACCGGATGCCGAGATTGAAGCCTGCCTGGCCGGGGGAAAGATTGACTTTTCCAAGGTTCCTGACCCGAGGCGCGCGATGCTCATCGCCGAACTCGGCGGTGAGAAGGACTGTGAGGAGTTTCTCGGCCGACTGCAGATCACGCACAGCGACAAGGGCTACGAGACCCTCGATCACGAGATCAATGCACGGCTGCGCGCGCATGGCACGCCGGAGGGCATCGCCGTCCTCAAGAATGTCGCCTTGAACTGGGCGACCCAGAAGAACTCTCCGCCGCCATTCGGCTGGATCACGTTGCCAGACCTTCGTGCGATCCTCCAGGCGACGCCGCCGGCACCGCTGCCGGAAGACTTTGCGGTCCCCAAGGGCTATGAGGTGCCCGATGCTGACTTCCACGACACTTTCATCAAGGACGCGCTGCGTTCGACCGGCAAGGCGATTGTTCTGACCGGTTCACCTGGTCGCGGAAAGAGCACCTACCTCAGCGCGCTGTGCGACACACTTGCCGACATAGACATTCCGACGGTCCGCCACCACTACTTCCTGTCCACAACTGAGCGCGGCCGGGATCGCGTGCACAGCTACGTCGTCGAGGAGTCGATCCGATCGCAAATCGAGCGATTTCATCCCGGCGTCCCCCGACCGCCCGGTGGTCTGCGCGCGCTATTGGAAGCCACTGCGGTGCACTACAAGACGCTCGACAAGCCCTTTGTTCTGATCTTGGACGGTCTCGACCACGTCTGGCGCATCAACGCCGAAGACAAACAACCGCTGGAGGACCTCTTTGCGCAGGTGGTGCCATGTCCTGAGAACATGGTGCTCCTCGTAGGCACGCAGCCGGTGGACGACGCTCAACTACCGGCAGATCTTTTGATTGCGGCGCCGAAGGCGAACTGGAAGACGCTTCCCGCCATGTCCGGCGACGCCGTCCTTTCGCACTTGCGTCAGGCGGTGCAGACCGGTCGGCTGAGCACAGGCTTTGAGCCCGATGAGCCGGATGTTCATGCAGAGCCGGAGGGGGTCGAAGCCCCAGGTGTTTCTGCTGCGCGCCAAGCTATCGCTGAGCAGGAGTTGCAGAGTGCCGCGGCAGCGCTGCGCGCCAGGACCAACGGTCACCCGCTGCACGTCATCTATGCGACCTCCGCGCTGGTGCTTGCAGGTGGCAAGGTCACGCGATGGGACGTCGAGCAACTTACCGGCGATCTGAGCCAAGACGCGAAGTTCTACTACGGATCGCTGTGGGAGCATCTTTCGCCTAGCTTGAAGGATGTCCTGCGACTGGTGTGCGCTTTCCCATTCTTCTGGCCGCGGACCGCGTTCGATGAGATCGCGGCCGAGATGAGGCTGGCGGCGCCCGAGATCGAGAAGGTCGAGCATTTGCTTCATTCGTCGGCCGCCGGGATGAAGGTCTTCCACGAGAGCCTGGCCGTGTACGTGCGCTCGACCGATGGCTACGTCGATCGCATTGCCGCGCTGAGGCCGGAGGTCGCGCGCTGGCTGGAGACGTTGGCACCAAACGCTTTGCGGGTGAACTGGCTCTGGACGGTCCAGGCACAGCTCGGCGATCCAAGCCAGCTGATCGCGGGCCTGACACGGGACTGGATCCTGCTGCGCCTGGAAGAGGGATATCCGCAGTCGCTGTTCGAAACCTTGATTACCGACGCCGTGACCGCGGCGCTGGACCGGGCTGAGTTCGCGCAGGCCTATCGCCTCCAGCACCTGAAGGCCCGCATGGTTGAGGGCAGCCAGTACCAGATGCAAGACGAGGACATGGCTCGGTTGGTCTCTTACACGTGGATGCTGGCGCCAGACGACGGGGTGATCCGCGAGGCTGTTGCTTCCAGGCACGAGACGGATATCAAGCTCGTGGCGGCGCTGGGTCTCGCGTTGCGGGCGCGCGGCGACCATGTCGTGGCCGAGGCATGCGGCGAGGAGGCGCTGCGACGATTCCGGGGTGCGAGTCGGTTCTCAAGCGAGTACGCCACGGGCAACGGCTTGGATGCTTTCAGGTTCCTGGCGGGTGCGTTTGCGCGCCTGGGCGTAATAGGGACCACGCCGGAGGGACTCAAGCGGCTCGTGACACAGACTCACCCGGAGGGGTGGCTGCCGAGCATACGGCTGATGGCCGCGGAGGGGCAGCTGGACGAGCTGATGGCGCTCGCGACTTCGATGGGCGCCGGCTGGCGCAAGCGCGTGGTCAGCGATGCGTGCCTCCGGGCCGCGGCTCAGGTTAATGCAAGCATCGTCGAGCGCCCCGACTTCAAGGCACTCGCCAGAACGCCCTTTGTTGCAGCCGTGGAGACGGCCCACAGGCGGGCTGTGACGACCTTAAACGCTTCGATCCCGATCGACTGGCTGGGACCCGACTACCGCGAGCGCAAGCTAGCCCTTGCGAGGTTGGTGCACCACTGGTTCTTCAGCACAGTGCATTTGAGCCTGTGCATGGCCGCGGAAGGGCAGACCGAGTTCAGCTTTGCACGCGCGCCGCTTTATGCCGACCGAGAGAACGTCACAGACTTCCTGAACGCGCTCTCCGGCGTCGCTGCCCAGGTGGCCCATCACTGGTGGCGGGGAGAGTTCGTAGACTTTCACGAGGTCTTTGAAATATTAGACCCAATGGAGTTCAGGCATTTCCGACAGAGCCACGACTGGCAATCAGCGGCCGATGACTTCCGGGCTGCGCTGCATCGCGTGGCCTGCGACGTTCGACTCGGCAGCATCCTGTTGGGCCATACCGTGGAGGTTGATCTGACGGAAGCGACGCTGGTCACCGCGGGGGCCTTCAAATGGTTCGACGCCGCGTCCTTCCGTGAGCAGTACGCCGCTGGACTCTTGACGAAGATGTCCGATGAGGCCGCAGCGGCTTTCGTGCGATCCCAACGCACGCTGTTCGATGCGGAGGTCCGCGAGGAGACCAGTGTGCATCTGCAGACGCCGCTGCAACTGTGCGGGATCGCGGTCGCCCATACATTGGTGGTGCCAGCGCGCGAACTCTGCCGGCAGACTTGGGAGCTGGCAACGGGTTTCTCTCATCGCAAGGACCCGACCCTGAACAACACCCTTGACGCGATCGGCTTCCTAGTCGAACTCGCGCCGAAGGATGCACGACGACTGTTGGCGCAGGTGGCCTCTCAAGTCCACTCGGTCCTAGACTACACGGACGGCAGCGGCACCCGGCATGCTCTGACCGAGGCGGACCAGCTGCTGGCCAAGTTGGCTCCCGCGGCATTGGTGGTTAAGTACGAGGAGCATGTCGACGCCGGACAGTGGTCTCAGGCCGAGAACAGCCTAAGTGCATACGTCGAGCAGGGCGTGAAGGGCGGCTGGCCACTTGATGCGCTGATGCGAACGGGCCTGCACCCGGATGTTGGCGATGTGCTGCAGCGGCTTGCCAATGAGGGCGTCGCGGGGGCCGGCGAGCGACTGCTGGTACTCAACGCTCACGGGGGGTGGGACATCGGCGTTCTGAATCGCGAGGAACACGCGGGCTCCAGTACGGATGGAAAACCCTTCGATGGTGACGTCTCGACCTTCGAGCCCGAGCAGATGCAGGCCTTGCTCGATCGTCTCTCGGGTGGTGGTTACGACGACGAAGCGGTGCTTCTGGCCTGGTATCGGTACTGGGAGGGGCAGGGCCAGGGGAAGCGGCTCCTTGAAGCGCTCGATGCTTCACTCTTGTCCGACCGAGGTCGAGGTCGGGACCTGCTTCACCTATCCGCCCACGCCTTCCACACCCGACGCAAGCTGAGTGGCCTAAAGTCGGCCTGGAAGTACCTCGTCAGCGCGCAGATCAACAGAGGCGGGTGGATTGGCTACATGGAGCGCGAAGAGAAGACGCTCGCGCGGCTGGACCTTGTGGCCCAGTACTACCCGACGCGGTGCGACGACTTCGTGACCGAAACGGCCTATGCCATGTTCGGTGAGCCGGAGCGGCCGCGATTCGCGCCGGGCGAGGCCATGGTGTACTTCTACGCGAAGCAGGGGCGCATCGATGCGGCGGTCGCGTTCGCGCAGGTCATGGTCGACTGCGTGCTCGAAGACACCCGAACCCTCCCGCTGACTGTCCCTCGCTGGGGAATCGAGCTGGCTGCAGCGGACGTGCCGGGGGCTTGATGGACGACCTTCGAATTCTCATCGCTCGTCTCGGATGGCCGACACCGGCCGCTCGATGGTGGACAATGCAGGAATTGGCAAAACGACTGGGCGCCCATGGGACGACGGCAGAGACCGAGGCCGCGCTCCTGGTACTGCTGCACTCGCGCAAGCTTGAGGCGGAAGTCGTCGAGGCGCTCTGCATCTTTTGGATGGCTGCGGCTGAGTACGGCTACGTCCCCAGTCCGGATTTGCCGAACCGCATACCGAAAACGTCGCTACTGTCCAACCTGTTCCTCGAAAACCTTGGCTTCGAAGCGCAGGCGCTCGATGCCGACCTCAAAGCGGCGCCAAAGGACTTCCAGATCTCCGGTGATTTCGATGGTGTGCAGGGGGGAGACGTGGCCAGGATCTTCCGGACCACGCTGACGAAACTGGAGCTTCGGACCAAACTCCCTCTGATTCGCCAGATGGCGTTCGAGTGGGCTCAAAACCGGACGACCTATCCCGAGGCTCCCCTGCAGGGCGACACTTGGCACTTTGCGCGACCGCTGGGCAAAGGTTTCGTGGGCCCGTACTCTGCCCGCGCCGCCCTTCGTGCGATCTCTGCATACTTGCGCACCTTGGTTGTAGCGGAACGGTTGTGGGGGCTGCCGTCTGGTGTCGTGCGCCATTTCGCGCTTAAGGCGTTGCCTATTCATCCAACGCTGGCCGCGCTGAGGCCTTCACGTCCGGCATGGGTGCCTGTGCGAGGGGACTTCAGCGGGGACGCGAACTCGATCGAGGGAATCCTGCGAGGAGTCGTCCACCGCGTCGCGACCGAGCGACCCGGCGATGAGCTGATTGCGCTCAGCACTCCCGTCGAGATAACGATGGGACGCTGCGTGGAGGTGTCGCTGGTGCACTGGCTGCAGGCCGGCGACAGCGAAGTGGCAGACCAGGATCTGGCTTCACATCTCGATTCTTTCTGGCGCGACATGCCGATGCTGCCAAGCGTGTCCACGACGCCGCTCGACAAGAAGACTTGGTTGGGAGCGGTGCCTATCGATCAGTTGCTGGACGATTGGTTTGCGTCGTTGCCTTTGGCCGGACGGATGGACTTTGGTCGCATGGGATACCTGCAATTGAACCTCTATCCATCTCGACTATTCGTGCCGATGCTAGTGGGGGCTGCTCAAACCGAGGTGCGCCAGGTGGGCTCCACGCTCGAGGTCCTCGTGGATGAACAAGTGGTGGCGGACTACGCTCACTGGAACGCGGGCTGGGGTCCGGTGCGTCCGGGACCGCTGAGTGGAGCCTGCGGTGCGGCCTTGGTCTCTCGCGGAACGAAGTACCGCGAGATCCCGGCCGCCGAAGGACACGTGGTTCGATCGTTTTATCTCTGGCAAGTGCGCCTGCTTCACCGGAGCAACACGTACGACGAGTTCGGCGAGACGCTAAAGAGCGGCGTCTTTTTCGTTTAGCCCGCCGCCGCTTCTGCGTTCCGGGGCACGGCGGGTGTGAGCCACGGCGCCCCGGCCAAAAGCTCGAACAGATCTGCTACGCCGGAGCAGCCGGTCGCGGACGGCTGCTTCTGGCCGAAATTGACGCTCTGGTTGCACTGCCGCAAAGCTGCCGTTGGTGTTCTGGTTAGGAATTGGGTGGTGGCTTACTGGTGTGAGAGCGAACTTTCCCTTCCATGAGCGCTCCTTCCACTCACCAGCTCCAAAGCAACTACTCGCCAAAGAGAATTTCAAAAGCGGCTGCTCGTACATCTAGGCTGATTCCGTTCTCTAGCCGACCGGTTAGGGATTGCAGCAGCCACCGTGCGGAAGAACGCTGCAGACCGTCTCTGGTCAGGAGTCGTCACTGCGGCCGTCTGCCCCATTGTTGCCATTCGCCAGTCTATCCTAGAGACCTGTAGAGTGTAGCGACCAGCCATGACCGCTATGTTTTATCGGTTCTCATGGAGCGCTTTCAACTGTTCCTTACTGGGCTGAAGCATTTCAGTCCTCTGACCAAACGGCGCCAAGCTTCCGCCATCAACGGTGAACACGGTGGTGTGATGGAGGCGGCCGCCAAACCCATTGCTGCCTCCCAAGCTCTGACCTCCATACACATTCTTCTCGCCGGCTAGAACCCATACCGGCTCGAGTCCGGCTTGGGTGAGGTGTTCCAGGAAATAGTCACGAGAGACCACTCCTGCTCCGGCCCCACGCGTGTGAAGGGAGGGGTTTTGCCATCGAAGAATACCTTCAGCGTCAAGGTATTCCGGCTTCTTTCCGCTGCGAAGGCGAAGATCAAGAAGCTTCATGGCGGCTACAGACGGAAGGTGGAGCGTGAACGACTCCTCGACCGAATTATCCTTGGTGTTGCCCTCAGCGGTAAGGGACTCGACGATGCCGGCGTAGGGCGTGGCAATACCTATGTAAGTGTTCCTCGATAGCTTAATTGTCTTTTCGCCGCGCCAGCCGTGCTCCCCCAAGAAGGTTTCCAGATGCCCTTCATCTGACAGTCTCGACGAGTCACCACGTTGCTCGCTCAGCAGTTCCTTGGCCAATGCAGGGCCGGCACCCTGGCGGGTGACCAAGCACCTGATGTGGGACCAGGCATCTGCGTGGTTACGCCTGCTCTGACCCGGAACCTTCCAGTGGCGAAAACTGTGCACTACAAGCCACCGGTGGCCGTCAGGGCTGACCACTTCAATCTCTTCGGGACCGTTGCACAGGTCACTCTCTACCGCAACCCAGGCAAGGAGCAAGTCCGTATCGCCGGACGGCAGTCGCGGGGAGGAAGGCGTCCACCAGGTGAATGGAGTCGAAGACCAGCCAGACTCTTGGGTGTTGCGTACAAGGAGTGACGGGTCAATATCCTTCTTCATGGCGCGGCCACTGGGGCCGTACTCGAAAGCCCGCAGCTTGCCATCGTCGTGGTAGGAGGACACAGCAAGGTTGTCGGTCAGCCGAGCCATGACCTCCGCAAGCGCTATGTACTGGTACTTCTTTCCTATCCGCTCGACCCGATGATTGCCCATACGCTCGCGAGAGATGCGGGGACCCTCGTCAAACTTCTCGAAGAGCTCCTCAGTCCACCCTATCGAGTGCGCACGAGCACATATCCAGCGCCTCACGGTCGCGTGGTCAAACTCGGGTGGGCGCCTGTCGTCGTCGTTCATCCTAGTCGCTTCAAGCAGGTGCTGTTCGGCGAAACCGCTGTACTCAGCGAGTATCCCGGGGGGGAGTTGGTCCTTCAGAGCCATGTTTGCCTGCGCCAGCTCTTCCCATAGTCTCTCTGACTCCTCCCTGTCCTTCTCGCTGAACCAACCACGCTCGGGTCGTTGGCGGTAGTTCAGGCTTGCGCGAAGCAGGTTTGTGTAGGCCTGAAGTTGCGCTGCCGTAGCCTTACGCTCGAAGTCGGCTTCCCAACGCTCGTAGAGCTGCTGCGTGGTAAGCCCCGCGAATGCCCGCGGCAGGCTCATGATATCGTTCAGCCAAGTGTCTAAGGTGTAATTGCCAAAATCTCCATGTTCTTCAGTCGAAGAGAAAATGGAGTCCCCGTACCCCTTCTTGCGGAACTCCTTGAGGTCGTCATCGGTTATCGACTCCAAAGGCCAAGGCGATGTGAACTTGGCCTTTCCGGTTTCAATGTCCACCTCCGAGGGCAAGAGCCCAGCAGCTTGAGAATACAGTAGAATACCAATAGCATAATCGCGTGCGGGTAGGTGAAGTGGAGGGGTGCGATCCCCGGCGAAGTGGTTCGCCCAAACTGCTGACGCTACGGCCCCGGATCCGGCACGGTCTACTCCCTGCATCACTGCTCCGTAACATGCAGCGAGCAGACGCTCAGATATATACGGGTCGTCGACGTCGACGAACTTGTCGAGCAGGGCAGCTGCCACATTAAGGTTGGAGGACAGCAAATTTACCAGGGCTTTCGTAGCCCGATCCCGCACAGCGCGGTTGCTGGCAGACAGGAACCAAGTCAGCGCGACGGCCGCCAGCCATAGACGCTGTTCTTCCACTTCGCCGGCTTCCACCTGCCAAGCCCAGTCGATGAGGGACTCCACGGTACCACCCTCACTCAAGTCGTCTTCCGCCAAGAAGATAGACCACACGGCGTCCCTTTGAGGCAGAGGACGCTGCCAGAGGTCAAGGTGCAGCCATTCGGCATTGAACTGATTTTCCGGCTCGGTGCAAACCAGCAGCAGCAACGCATACGAAGACTGACCGGTCAACTTACAGAGCGTGTATACCCAATCGACCGTCCGCTGCGTGAACGCTTCGGGAGCACGCCAGGCAAGCGAGCTCACAAACGCGTCAGCTAACGATGCATCCTTGATTGCATCTGCGGACAGCACATCGAGCAGTTCGTACCCGAACTGCTCGGGAAACTGGACCGCAAGCGCCTCGATGACCCCAGCAAAGCGCCAAGATGCTTGGGGGTCAAAGTAGGTAATCAGCGGCTGCTGTTGGATCGAGCCCTGAAGGTCGGCAGGGTCGATTTGCGCGATGAGGCGTCCGGCTCGCAGGTGGTCCGACAGCCGCTCGAACGTAAACCTGATGGTTTCGACAGTTCTGCCTTGGTGGCGCTCGATTTCCTGCGTAAGCACGCCTTCGGAGAGGAACGCCGACAGAAGGCTACGTTCCACTCTGCCCCCTGAATTGAGGTAGCGTTCGAATAGCTCAATCGTTGTCTCGAGTGGCAAACTGCCACCGTCCCCGTCAGCAGTGGAAGCATCAAGGAAGCCGTCGAGCGCCTTACGCGTAATCTTCTGCTGGGGAACAAGGCGCAGCTCCGTTTCCACCTTCTCCGCGACCGCCGACAGGTAGAAATTGAAAATGGCTGTGATTCCTTGCAGACCCTTGGGCAGTTGTTTGAGGTTCTTCTGCTCCAGGTATCTACAGCACGTCCGCAGGAACAGGGGGTTCTCAAACTCGTGGGCCAGATTTGGCGAGCTGGGCCGCGCAATGCCGCGCCGGTCCAGGTATGCTTTGGCTGCAGCCCCAGCACGGTCCGCGAACCCGTGGTGAACCAAGTGCTCAATGCCATCCAGCGGGAGGTAGTGCAGGTACGTGTCGCGCACAGTCAGGACCACGGCCAAGCGCGGAAATCGCTGTATGTGCGCAACGAAGCCTTGCAGGCGCGTTTCCCACAGGTCAACCCCATGCCTCTCGTTCAGGGCATCAACTGCAAGCACCGCTCGGTAGCCCGCGGCCTCAGCAGCAGCATCCAAAGCTCCGAGAAACTCGTTGGTGCTGACCTGTGTCAGGTCCAACTGCGCTCGAATTTGCTCCCACGGGTCGGCCTCGGTCAGGGTTCCAGTCAGGACCAGGACGAAGGGGCGTGTCAGTTCGAGCTGCTTTACTCCGAAGTCGGCCAGCAGATGCGACTTGCCGATGCCAGCCTGTCCAGAGATGAGCAGCTCCCGCTTGTTCGCCAGCCGCCAACGCGTGCTTGCGAGCTCGCGGCGAACGTGGTCTACCGATGAATACAGATCGAACAGGTCCCGGCGAGCAATAGCACGGTCCTTGTCGGCGACTTTGTCTTGAAGTTCGGCTAGCGCACTTGAGACACTCTGTGCGCCAGCCTCTAACAGCGGGATCCAAGTGTCCAAGGGGATATAAGCATCCAGCGCAGCCGGTGAACCCGCGAGGGCATCGATTAGCGGCTCGCAAGCTTGCTTCATCTGATCAGCGGCGGACGTCAAGCCTTCCCGCGCCAAGCTGCGGGTCGCCCCGTCGAGTCGGTACGTGATTTCTGCAGCCCAGGCGTTTGGCTCGTTCAGCAGTTCCGGGTCCCGCGCGAGTGCTTCCAGGGCTTGCCGGATAGGCAAGTCGACATGGCTCTCGGGGCTGTAACGCTCGCCGAGATTGCGGCGCTGGATCTCGAACTTCTCGCGAAACCAGGCTGAGCTGAAGCTGACGGTGTCGAACCAGTAGCGGGCCCGCCCCGAATAGGCTGGAGTGTCGCGGCCGAGCCGTTCCTGGATGCTTGACGCGCTCCAAAGTTCGAGCTTCAACGAGCGGCCCTGCGCCACGGCGGCCGCGATGCTCTTATCTCGCCACTTTTCGTACAGCTGTACCTCACTCAGCTTCCTACCCGAGCGGTTGTCTCGAAGGTCGATGGGCAGGCAAACGATAAACGTCATAAGTTGCGGATGGGCTGCCATCGCACGCTGCAGGGATTCGGCCAGATCCGCGACCTGGGGCGATTCGAACCCATTCATGAAGTACTTGGCCTGCCAGCCAACCTCGTACCCGTCTGCGTACGCGCGGTAGCACTCCAGCCCCTGGTCCGCTCCCGGTCCTTTCCGAACGAACCGTGAGCCCTCCGCCGGATCCTCCAAGGCAGCTAGCTGGCAGCAGAGCTCTTCGAAGCCACCCATCTGGGTGCCCCGGTGTTCTCGAATTTCAGTAAAATCCATGCGCATCGGCAACTCAGCCTCCGGTGTGTGCTATCTGCTCCAGCCACGGCTGGGAGCGTGATTAGTCGAACACTTTATCGGATAAGGTGTTCATTGGCCTAAACATGGGCCGCTATTGAATGCCAGTTGGCCATCCACCCCGACTCGATTCGCATGCTTCATAACTACCGTTTCTCAGTCTGCCTTTCCCAGATGGCACTTCTTGTACTTCATGCCACTACCGCACGGACAGAGATCATTACGGCCAATTTTTGCCTTTCCTCTCATAGCGGATGATCCACTTAGGGTTATTCCTGGCCTGCGCTGCATGCCTGCAGTTTGAATCGCCCCGGGTTTCGTAGAGGCTCCGTGGTTTAAGTACAGGCGGGTTCGGCCTGCGCGGTGAGTTGCAAATAATACCGATCCTCAGCCTCGGCGGGTGGGATGTATCCGAGGGGTTCGAGGAGTCCTTGGTGGTTGAACCAAGTTACCCATTCGAGGGTGGCGAGTTCGAGTGATTCGACCGTTTTCCAGGGGGCTCGGCGAT
Source organism: Azospira inquinata (assembly GCF_018905915.1). Classification (NCBI taxonomy): domain Bacteria; kingdom Pseudomonadati; phylum Pseudomonadota; class Betaproteobacteria; order Rhodocyclales; family Rhodocyclaceae; genus Azospira; species Azospira inquinata. The sequence continues at coordinate 3,152,643 of NZ_CP064782.1, read as the reverse complement.
GGATCAACTCGGCCTTGTACAACCCGTTGATGGTTTCGGCCAGCGCATTGTCATAGCTGTCGCCCTTGCTCCCGACGGAAGGCTCTATCCCTGCCTCTGCCAGTCGCTCGGTGTAGCGGATGGAAACGTATTGGGACCCACTATCCGAATGATGGATCAAGCTGGCATCCCGCTCAGGTTGGCGGGCGTAGAGCGCTTGTTCGAGGGCATCCAGCACGAAGTCGGTACGCATCGAACGGCTCACACGCCAACCGACGATCCGGCGGGCAAAAACGTCGATGACGAAAGCGACATAGACAAACCCAGCCCAAGTGGAAACGTAGGTAAAGTCCGAGACCCAGAGCTGATTTGGCCGGTCCGCCTTGAACTGCCGATTGACGCGATCCAGCGGACATGGCGCGGCCGGGGCGCCAAAGGTGGTTCGTACAACCTTGCCACGCATCACGCCCCGCAAGCCGAGACGACGCATCAGGCGCTCAACGGTGCAACGCGCCACCTCAATCCCTTCCCTCCGCAATTGCCGCCAGACCTTGTCGGCACCATACACCTGGAAGTTGGCCAACCAGACGCGCTGGATCTGCGGCATCAGGAAGTCGTCCCGCCGCGCCCGCGCACTGCGTAACGATGGATCTCGTTGGCGCGAAGCATGGCGCCAGTAGCCGGACGGGGCAACCTGCAACAACTTGCAGATCGGCTCGACCCCGAAACGCTCACGCTGCTGGTCGATGAACAATCTCACTTCTTCTTGAGGCGGTCGAGCTCCGCCTGCGCGAAAAACGCGCTCGCCAGGCGAAGTATCTCGTTGGCCTGCCGCAGTTCCTTGACCTCGCGTTCCAGCGCTTTGATCCGTTTTCGTTCAGCCAGAGGAACGCCGTCCCGTACGCCAGCTTCAATTTCGTGTTTCTTGACCCACTCATGCAGCGTGACCGCTGCGCAGCCGATCTTTGGTGCAATCGATTCGACCGCCGACCACAGCGAGGGGTAATCCTTGCGTGCCTCCTGCACCAGCCGTACGACACGCTCTCTGACTTCCGGGGAATACTTGTTCGTCTTGCTCATGACTCCATTGCCTCAGGTAATGGAGCCTCCTCAATTCCCGGGGCGATTCATTCTGTGTGTCTCGTGAGGTTCTCAAGATCAGCAATAGGCATAGCTCCCAATTTGTGCAATTGATCGCGAACCTCCTTGAAGTTTTCAAAAAACTTCATCCACTTGCTCATTCCACCCAATTCCCCAACGGCACGGATCATGGCCAAGTGTGATGAGCGAAGTAGATCAACCTGCCTTTCCAGTTCAGCAATCCGCTGATCCTTGCTTGCCAGTTCAGCTGCCGTAGATTCTTTCGATCGTTTTGTCAGGCGACCTATGTGTTTTCGGATGTCTTGTTGTTTAGTCTGATACTGTGCCAACAGCTCAGATCGAGTTGGATTGCGTGTAATCGTTGAGGCATGGCCTATATTCGGATGCAAACGTGCCACCGCACGGGCGGTAATGTCCTCATCACGCTGCAACAGTCCGTCAAGTATCTGTATCAGCAGTTCGTCGCCTTGATTTTTCGAATTGTGTTTATTCGTGGGCATCGAGCACGCTCCCTGGATTGCTATCTGATTTGGAAAGATCGGCCCCTTCGGGAAATACCTGCATACCCTCGGGCGTCACCAATATCTGCCTGACCGCATCAAGTCGGTTCTTCGCATGGGTGAGCTGGTTATCTCTACCGATTGTCTTTGCCGACCGTGATTCAATAGCCTTCACAGCCTCCTTGAAGCGCCCCTCCAATTGCACAAGATGTGTGCGGTATTTCGGCATGTCGGTCGCAGTAAGGTGCCGGCATCCGGCAAAGCACTCCAGATGCTTGGGACAGGGATCAACTGTAAAACTGTTGATGCAATGCCCATAGGGTGTCGAGTGAAAGCCGTCAGCCTCGACCTTGAGGAACTCGAAAGCAGCGTCGTCGCCATGAGTCCGCTGTATGTTCTTGAATGAATCAACGATTGGACCACTTGCCTTGCCAGCCTTGATCATTCGGGCAACGGTGGCCGCCTTGCTACCCAGTGCGGCTTCAACCTCTACCGGCAACTCGATATCTTCCAGTTCCTCTGCCAGGCTGCGATGATCGTATTCGTAGCTTTGCGCTACACTACGACGATTGAATCGCTTGGTAATGATCGTGTCGGCGACCCCGAGGCGGAAGAGCTCAGTGTTTTGCAAATGCCGCAGCGTGTGCGGATTCAGGGTCAATGCGCGATCCTCATCCGAACTGCTGTAAGACTCGAAGAGGGTGGGGCCGCTGCTTTTTCCTTCCTTACCGCCAAGTGCGAGTTGCATCATGTCCGGGCTGAACCGTCCAACCGAGTAATAACGCGTGATGTCACATAAGCCATCGTTTCGACCTTCTGCCAAAGCTCTTTTTGGCATCAGGAACATCAATTCCCAAGTCTGGATCTCCCCACTCGGAGAAATCCGAAACGGCGACCGGTCAGACAGCTTGGTTGTTATCCCCAACAAGTAGTCTTCCACTTCATCGATGCGCAGGAACACCTCTGACCAGCGCATACGCTGCGTGTCTCGCCATTCAGTGCCGTCCCAACGGCGGAAAGTGATTTGCCCCTTCAGCCTGTTGTAAAACATATATAAGGAGGAAATTAACGAAGGGGCTGCAATAACCTGCCGTAATTGTTCTTTATGGATTTCGTCGAACAATTGGCTCTGAAAGCCCGTGCGGTATCGTGATTTCAATTGCTCCTGCTTTTCATCCGACCACGGTAGCAACACAGGATTTCCGGTGAGGTAGGGATATAGCTCGATTGCGGAAACCAGTTGATCCCGCCTAAACCAGGGAAGAATCCGGTTCTCCGCTACCTGACGCCGAAGCGTTTCGCGCAATGGCTGTGTGACTCGGGATACCTCATCCAGTGTTTCAGACAGAACCGCCTCGAACATTGATGGCACATACTGCGCTGTTTCGAAAAGCGCCACGCTGTCGGAATTAGAGGTTTGCTGTTTTTCTGCAAAGTGCCGGAGCATCAGTGCCGTAGAGTGGCCACCAAGCTCACCGGCGGCACGGCCAGAAGGGTCGAAATACTCCCGGACTCGCTTCCAGTCCGCTGGCAAAAGGCAGGCTTCCCCAACACGAAGCCCACAAAGCATGATGACCTTGGCCTGTGCAAAACGAAGCAGATCGAGAACGCTCTTAGGTTGTTCGGTAAACACAATCCGGACAAGCTCCCAGAAAGCACGTCGCTCCGGCAGCTTTTCGGCATGCTTGCGTTCCTCTAGGTCTGAACGAAGCTCATCCATCGACTTTGTGTGACGGGCTCGTTTCTCCCTGACGCCGTGTCTTTTCAAGGAGAGGGCAGGGGAGATTGGCCCGATATCGGCGATGTGATTGGCATCGATCAGTGTCTTGACGAGGCCTAGAACCATATCTGCCAGTTTCCCAGATGCCTGAATCTCCTTGGCCAACTCGAATGCTTGTGCGACGTCATCAACTCGTAATTCCCATGGCTCACGACCTTCAACCGCAGTAGCCAAAACGCGGAGTGGTCTGGCGACATTGCAAATGACGTGTCCTGTCGAGTTTTTCCGGAAGAACAGTTGCTCAACCGTGACGGCCTTCAGAAGATCCAGCCAGCCCGGCGACAAGGGCGTCTTGGGAAGAGCAGGGCAGTTTTGCTGCTTGCGCCTTTCATTCAGTGCCTGAAGTGCCTTGGTGTCTAGCCCAAAATCGCGAACCCAATGAACGGGAGGAGGGGAGTCACCGACAAATTCCGTGATGTTCCAGGCATCCTCAGGAAGTGCTGTTCCATCAGACTGAAGCCGAACGTTCCAGTTCACTCGGTTCTCGTTCGCAATCCGGCGGCCAAGATCAATGAATGCACTGAAATGTTCATTCATTGCCCGGCTCCTTCAAGCTCGGCAATGATGGACTGGACATTCGAGATTGTTCGCTTCAACTGGACATACGCCGGCGAGTTCTCGTCTCCCTTCGAAGCTTCCGAGAAAAATGTAACGATGGACCGGAAGTCCGCCAATACCTGCCGATGAATTTCCGGATCGTTGAGGGGCATGAACTTGAAACATCCGTAGCATGCGGTAACCGGATTTGATGGACAGGATGGTTGTCCAATGGCGCAGGCGCCAATACCAGATATCGGAATACCGTGAGGGACTGCGCCGATCTGCTGTTCGCCTTTGAGCACGGCTAGTTCCTTTTCATCGATGAACCGGTCATGCGCGATTTTCGTGACCTGTTGGTAGATTGCGGAAATGCCTAGGGCGGCATTTACTCGTTCAGCCTGGTTAGCTGACGTCTGGAAATAGACGAGCCCTGTGTCGATATCGCTATGGCCCATGAATTCAGCCAATTCTTCCTGACTTGCGCCGGCGTCCACCAGCCGCTGGGCTGCGGTATGCCGGAGCTCGGTTGCACTACGTGATTCAGGGAGGAGGGCAGCCGTAGCCTTCGTGATGACATAGCCAGTTTCGCGCGCACTCGAAACACCAAATATTCGGTCGTCACCCTTCAGGCCAGCGCGGAGAGCGCGCTCATAAAGCTCAATGAACAGAGGGGCCCACTCTCGTTTCACTTTGCGCACTAGAGGTAGTGTCTTGCTCTTCGACCGCTGCTTAATCATCCTGAAGGTCAGATGGACAGCGGCGATGGAGTCATCCGTATCCGCCCAGATCCGCACATCACGCATCTGGAGCATGCCAATTTGCATCGGCCGTAACCCGAACTGGAATGAACATACGAAGATTACAACTTCCCGTAGCTCTTGGTCGGTGACCATTTGCGGGTTCAAAGTGATGGTGTTGCTCAACTTGTCAAAATGCGCGACCAGCACAGCCTCCTCATCAACGCTCAGGAATACGTCACCGCTCCGCACACTTGCGTATTTGTCTGTGGCAGGCAAGGGCAGGGTGGATAGAAATTCTGCATATTGAGATGACCAGCCAGCAAGATTGAACTTGCAGAAGTGATAAAGGAGGCTTTTCAGGGAGTCCATTTCTCTTGGCCGATAAGCTCTCGATATGAGCTCCTGCCAAATTGGACGAACAGTAGTTGGAGTTGAGGTAAGGATGAGAAGTAAGTCGTTCGGCAAGACACAACGCAATCTCTGAAACCTTATTCGAGCAGTGCCAACTGCCAGTGTTTGTATCTGGTTGCAGCACCAATGCTTTAGAACTGGGCGATATTCAGGTGCAAAGTCCCCGAAGTCGAGCGACTCGATTGATCCGGATATCGATAGCGACCAGATGTCATTTTTTGCAGGGTGGCGAATCGAGCATGAGTCATCCAGAAAGTCGTCGTAATATCGGATCACAGACGGTAGCTCAGGCACGACTATGGCAAATTGATCCCATAGACCTTTCTGGTTGGCGGTTGCCGAGATCATTCCCTGTGCCCCGGAATTGCGCGCAAGATGGCCACGCGGTCGTCAAAGACATTGTTCCAGACAGATGCCAGCCGATCCTCGAACACTGCGCGAGCATACTTCCGAGGCATGTCTGACGAACGTGCCCACCCAAAAAACGTCCGCATCTTTTGGAGCGCCACATCCATCGAATCGCCATGGTGCAACAACTGATTCAGACGAACAACTGCACAGGTGTGCCGAAGATCATGAGCAGAAATGGAGCATTTCCCGGTTCGGTCTTTCAGGTCCTTCAGGATGGACGCTGGCAGGGAAGCCGTGATCTTCTGGAACAGCTTGGTGACGGACTCGGCTGATAGCGGGCTTCCACGTTGCGAGTTCATCAGAAATGAATGTGCCGGCTTGCCCCGATAATTTTCGACGTAGTCCTGGACGATACGGGCAGTCAGCTCACTGACCGGGATCTGGCGCACCGAATTTACTGTCTTGATGCTGGGGGTGCTGTATCGCTGATCCTCTTCCTCATACGGATTCTCAATGACGGACAGCCAGTAGCGATCGCGGCCCAGTTTCGAATCAAACCCATGCTTGATGGCATCCGACGACAGGATAAGGAGCTCCCCGCGTCTCAAACCCTGGTGGAGCAACAATACGAACACGAGAAATGCACGCCACCTGGACGTGGCATCGCGAAACGGATTCCTGGGGCCTGCCGGGTCGAGCAGTTCATACAGCGCCTCGACAACTGTGTATGGAAGCGCACGCAGGATGTCCTGGGTCCGTTTCTTGCCGATCCGGAGCTGCGAGTAAAGTGTGCCAAGGTGATCCAGCCGTCCCTTGATCTGTTGAAGCTGGGATATAGGCAAATTGCTCTTGCTCAAACGAATGATGATGTCACTGACGAATCGGTAGACAGCTTGCCACTTCAATTGGGCGGTTTCGTTGATGTTTGGCAGATTACGAATCGAAACGAAATAGGCCTCGAGAAGTTCACCAAGCTTCTCGATATCGACATGGAACAAAGCATCGTCAAGCATGCCGGGCCCGTGCAGAGTTTCAGAAAACTGGTATAGGGCCTCAACATGACCGAGCACCTTGCGCTTGCTGGATGAAGCCAGGTCCGAGGTCTGATACATCGACCAAACCGTTGCCCAATATCTGGGTAACCCGGCATCGTCAAAGAGTGCTGGCTCGCGCAAAACCTGCGGAATGTGGCGGTCCCAAACGTGTTTCAGCAAGGCGTCACAACCTTGAAAACAAGAAAAATTGTCAAAAGCAAAAGCACTGTGGATTTGTGGACAGTCGGCTACGCCGATACCAGCCTAACCGCGCAAGCGCGGTTCCCTATGGACAAGCCGTGGAAAACGCATTGAACCGTGCGTTTCCCACCACTTGCCCACAGGTCGGCGGCTGCCCACAAGCTCCACAGCGCCAACGATCAGTTTTATAAAAGGTTCAAGGTCAAAACCGAAAGGACGAAATGACCTTTTGTGTAGACTGATGTTGCATGATTAAAGGTAAAAAGGCCAGAATATGCAACAGCCTAAAAATTACCTTCCTTTCGTATAATTTGTATTATGTAAAATTACGTACATTCTACAACTAGGGAGCAACCAGGATGAATTGGGCTGTTTGCGTTCACCTTTACCCCACCTTTCCGATGAAAACTATAAGAGCTCTTCCTCCCTCATTCCTGACGGACCTAGAATTCCTCCGGAGCAAATGATTCGGAGATAAACGGGGGCGTTATGGGAAAAGCTTGGCTATTGCTGCTGACAATAGGTTCGGGGGCCTGTCAGGGAGGAACTTTATATACCTGCATGGATGGTCAGGGGAAAAGCTTACAGTCCTCGCCTTGCCCGGACGGCACAGAGGTCAGGAGGCGCGTGGCCGAAGATCAGCCGAGCCCCCGGAAGTCGCCGCCTCTGGTGGATGTACGCCCCGCCAAGGATGTCCTGCAGGGGCAGCCCTATAAAGCCTTGGGGCGGATGCTCCAGGGGAAACCACCGATTTGAGGGGGCTTAGGGGGCGCCGCTCTCCCCATGAGGTGGTCGCTGTTCCCTTGCTAAGCAGAGGCGCCCGCCAAAAAAGGGCACAATGGGCATTTACAAAGCCGGAACGGAAAACACCCATGACGGACACGCCCTCCCCCTCTTCCTTGGATTTGGCCAATCAACGGCGCTTGGTGGTCGCTTTGGCCCAAAGTCCGGAACTGCCGGGGGAACCGGGGCAGCGGCAAATGATCGAGACCCACGCCTCTTTTTTGCTGCTGGCTGGCGACTATGCCTACAAAATCAAAAAGCCCTTAAATCTGGGCTTTTTGGACTATTCCACCCTGGCGGCCCGACGCCATTGCTGCGAAGAGGAAATTCGCCTCAATCGGCGCATGGCCCCGTCCATTTATCTGGATGTGCAGGCTATTTTCGGCACACCGGAGGCCCCCCATCTCACCGGTGCTGGCGCCCCCTTGGAATACGCCGTTCGAATGGGCCGTTTCCCCCAGGAAGGGTTGTTTGACCGCATGCTAGGGGAAGGACGACTGACCCCGGCTCATATGGGGATGGTGGGGCGGCTACTGGCCCGATTCCATCGGGAACAGGCCGCCGTGGCCGGTCCCCAGGAAGAGGCCTTCGGCACCCCGGCCGCCGTGGCCTATCCGGTGGAAGAAAATTTCGCCCAACTGGCAGATTTGCTGGGAGATAGTTTTGACTCCCAGCTGGGGGAAGTGGCTGCCTGGAGCCGGGCCCAGTTGGAACGTTTGCAGCCCCTCTTTGCCCAGCGCCGGAAACAGGGCTGGGTGCGGGAATGCCACGGAGACCTGCATCTGGGGAATCTGGTAGCGGTGGCGGGGCAGGTCATGGCCTTCGACGGCATCGAGTTCAACCCCAATCTGCGCTGGATCGATGTCATCAACGAAGCGGCTTTTCTGGTCATGGACCTGGAACACCGGGGCCGCCCCGACTTGGCCTGGGTTTTTCTCAACACCTATCTGTCCGGTACCGGGGATTACGCCGGGCTGGGACTGCTGAAATTCTATTGCCTGTACCGGGCCATGGTGCGGGCCAAGGTGGCCCTGTTTCTGGCCGGGCAGCAGGAAAATGGGGAGGCGGCCCGCCAGGCCAGGGCTGAGGCCGATTCCTACATGGCCTACGCCCGGGCTGCCCTCCCCTCTTCTTCCCCGACCCTGGTACTCACCTACGGCTATTCCGGCTCCGGCAAGTCGGTACTAGCGGAAGGGCTGGCAGCCTCTCTGGGGGCCGCCCTGATACGCTCCGATGTGGAACGGAAACGGCTTTACGGCTTGGAAGCGAAGGCCGTGAGCCATTCCGGCGCCGGTACCGGCATTTACTCCCGGGAGGCGGGACTCCGTACCTATGGCCGCCTGCTGGACCTGGCGGGGGGTATTTTGAACCACGGCTATAGCTGCGTGGTGGACGCCACCTTCCTTGCGCCGGACCAGCGGGCCCCATTCCTCGCCCTGGCCCGGGAACGGGGGATTGCCTGCCGCATCCTGGAGTGCCAGGCGGCGCCCGAGACTCTGCGCCAGCGGGTCCGCCAGCGGCAGGAACAAGGGGAAGACGCCTCTGAAGCCACCCTGGAAATTCTGGAAAGCCAACTGGCCCGAGGGGCCCGATGGACGCCGGAAGAAGCGTCTTTGCGCCTGCTCGTGGTCACGGACCAGGAAGAAACTGCCGCCAGCCTTCAGCGGCTCCTGACTACTTTGAAGGGCGGCTAACTGGGTCGCTTCCCAGGTGAATGCTGGCGTCTGGCGCCTCGGCCCGACGCACGTGTTCACCGATGGCATTGGCCCAGATGGGCATTAAGCCGGGGGCAAAATCGTGGCCCATGCCTGGAATGGTGTAGAGAATGGCGCCGGGAATATGTTGGGCCGTATCCCGGCCGCAGGCCAGGGGCAAGAGGGGATCGGCTTCCCCGTGGATGACCAGGCTGGGGCAGGTAATGCGCCCCAGGAGGCGGCGCCGGTCCTTGCCCGCCATGACAGCCAACAGGTGGCGGGCCACCCCGGCCGGGTAGTAGGCTCGGGCCATGGCCTGACGGATCAGGGCTTCCCGCGCCTCGTTCGGGGTCGGATAGTCCGGGCTGGCGACGACTTTCTGGATGTTGAAGAGATAGCGCACCACGCTTTCCGGATCGTGGCTGTTGTCCGGCCGGGAAAACAGGGAGCGCAGGGCTTCCGGCTTGCCCCAGGGCAGGCGCCGGCTGCTGGTGGTGGACATGAGGGAAGTCAGGCTCTTGACCCGTTCCGGATAAAGGGCGGCCAGCAGCTGGGCGATCATGCCTCCCATGGACGCCCCCACCACATGGGCCTTTTGAATACCCAGATGGTCCAGCAGCCCCAGGCAATCCTGGGCCATATGCACCAGGGTGTAAGGCACCCGGAAAGGTAGATGGAGGCCATAGGCCAGGGCGGCCAGGCCCATGCGCAGGCGCCGGGCCTGGGTCAGATGGGTGGAGAGGCCGCAATCCCGGTTATCGAAGCGGATCACCCGATAACCCTGGGCCGCCAGGGCCTGACACAGGCTTTCGGGCCAATGGATGAGCTGGAGCCCCAAGCCCTGGATCAGCAGAATGGCGGGTTGCCCCGCCTCCCCGAAACATTCGTATTCCAGCTCTATGCCGTTGCAAGCTGCGTGGGCCATGGCGCCCCAGTCCTCGTAAAGTGAAGTGTTGTCGCCATTCTACAGGCAACGGAAGGCCAAACCGGCTACCAGGGTGGGTAACAGGGCAGCGGCCAGCAACCCCAGGGGCTTTACCCCCTCTTCCCCGAAATGCTGGCGCAGGATGGCCAGCCCCGCCGGATTGGGGGCATTGGCAATGATGGTCAGGCCACCGCCAGTCACCGCTCCGGCCACCAGGGCGTATTGGAAGCTGGCAGGCAGATTCGGCACCAGGGAACCCAGATAGGTCAGGGCTGCGTTGTCCGTAAAGGCCGTCAGCAGGATGGCCCCCACAAAGACTCCGTCCTGACTCAGGGACAGAAGCAGGGGCTGTAGCCACCAGCGCTGCATTCCCCCCAGCACCACCAGACCGGCCAGAAAAAAGGCCACCAGCAGGCCTTCCCGGAGAATCAAAGGGTCCTGATGGCGGGGATAGGCCTGGGCAATGCCGAGGAAAAACAGCAGCAGCCCGAGAAACAGGGGGGGATAGTGGCTCGCCAGCACCACCCCCAACAAAAGCAGGAAATGGAGCAAGATCAAAGGAAGGGGCACCGCCGGAGCGTCACTTCCTCCTATTGGGTTGATGTCCGCCAGTTCCCGGCGGAACAGCCAGGTCAGCAGGGTGCCATTTAGGGCCACGGCCAGGGCCGCCTTATAGCCGAAGGTCTGCAACATAAAGCCCGTATCCCAACCCCAGGCCTTGGCCACCATGAGCACCGGGGGCGCGGCAAAAGGGGTCAGGGTGCCGCCGATGGAAATATTGACGAAGAGCACCCCCAGGATGGCGTATTTGCAACGGGGGGACAGGGTCTCCCGCCCCAGGTAATCCCGCCCCAGCAGCAGGGCTGCCAGGGTCATGGCCGCCGGTTCGGTGATAAAGGAACCGAGCAGGGGCACCAGCACCAGAACGCTCCAGAAGAAGGCGAGGCCGGTGGTTAGGGGCAACAGCCGGGCAAAAGCCCTGACCAGTCCCCGGGCACCCTGCAAAACCGGCCGGGTACCGGCGATGACCATAATGGCGAAAACGAAGAGGGGCTCGGTGAAGTTGAGCCCTTCCACATAGGTAATGGCTCCCACGGCGCCTTGCAGGGCAAACAGGGCCGCCACCAGAACCATGGCCCAGAAGCCGAAAGCCACCTCCACTTCCCCCAGCAAATGCCAGAGCCCCCTATGGGCCGGGCGGATATGGGCCAGGTGGAGGAACAAACGGGTGGCAAAGGTGTGCAGAATGGCCAGGGCAAACAGGCTGGCAGCCAGTATTTCTCCGGGGGCCGGGCTCATGGGCATGGGGGCTCCTCTTGGTTGAATGGCGGGCAGGCACCGCCAGGGCGGAAAAAACGGGAATCAGGCCTTGGGCCGCCGGGCGCCATGGCCGGGAATGGGGGCGGGTTTGGGGGGGAGACCAAAGGCCTGACGACAAAGCCGGTCCGCCTCCCGGTTGCGGTGCCGGGGTACCCAGGCCAGAGCCGCCTGGCCCTGATCCCCCATCAATCCACGCAGGCGTTCCACCAGGGGCGCCAGCCGGGAAACGGTCTCCGGCGCCCCCCCATTGACCTGGGTAACCACGAAATCGCTGTCGCCCCGAATATCCAGAAGACCTGCCCCCTGCTCCCGGGCCAGGAGCAAAGCCGCTTCCAGAGCCAATAGTTCGGCTTCGTTGTTGCAGCCACTACGGCCAATTTTATGGCAACGCTCCCAACTGCGCCCATCCGGCGCCTCCAGCCGGACCCCCCAGGCCATGGGGCCCGGGTTGGGGTGGGCGGAACCGTCGAACCACAGGCGCCAGGGGGATGGTTCCGATCCGGGACGGGACGGGGCCAGCGAGGTGGTGGGGCGGGAGGCGGATACGGTCCCACCCTCCTCCGCTAGTCCAGAAACAGGGTTCGGGTTCATTCCGCCAAGCCCCCCTCCCAGGTGGAATTCAGCTCCTGTTCCAATCCCAGGGCGGTGAGCCAGTTTTTCCACAGCCCATAGGGCAACCGTTGGGCCTGACGAGCCTCCCGGAGTCCCTGGGCCAAGGCCTGGCGCTGCTGTTCCAGCAGCGGAGGCAGGGGGTGAGCTCCCAGGGCCTCCCGACGGGAAAGCCAGAGGCGTACCTGAGCCCCTAGGGCGACCCGGGCGGACCAGGCCGGGGGCAGATCCAGGTGACGGCACAGGGTATTCCATTCCCCCGCCTCTCCCCCTAGCAGGGAAGCAGCCCAGGGGGCGGCCGGGTCCTTCTCCAGCAATTTCGGGTAGCGCCCCAGGGTCTCCGCCCAAGCCAAGGCCGGACGGGATTCGGCCACCTGGAGCAGATGGGCTTGCAGGTAGCGGCGCAGTACCAGCCAGTTGGGATAGCCCGGGTCCCCGGCGGGCGCGCTTTCCAGATAGGCCGGACAGGCGAAATAGCCGGTCAGCAGGCCCCGGTAACATTGGCGAAAGCGTCGGGGTACGGCCTGCAGGCTATCCACCTGTTGCAGCAGGTTGTGCACCAGGCGCTCATCGTCCAGGGGGCGACGACCGTCCCAGCCCGAGTTTCGGGCAATGCCGTAGCAGGCGTATTTGATATCCAGATAGCCCGGGTGCCCCCCCGTCACCCGCAGGGCCAGCACTCCCCGGGCGCCCCGGGGAGACGCGGCCAGAGCCTCCATGTCCCCGAAGGCCCGACGTACCGCCCCCAGGGCCCGGGCCATGGCGGTGGGGTCCCCCCAGGAGGCGCCCCCTTCCCGCCCGGCCATGATGCCAGTGAGGGCGAAGTCCAGTTGTTCCAGGTCATTCATGGGCAAAGGTCCGGGGCATGGGTCAGTCCAGGGGGCAACGGGTATCCCCGCCCAGGGGCATGACCGGGCCGGAAGGGCGTTTTTCCCCCACATCCAGGAATTCCAGCTTGAGTTCGATGCGGCGGCTGGCCTCCGGACTGCTGCGCTGTTCGTTGTAGGAAGAGCCTCCCACCAGGAAAATGTCCCGCACCATTTGCCGGTCCGGGGCGGAGAGGGGATCAGGGGCGCTGGAACCATCGGCCAGGAGGACGCAAAGCACCCGCTCGGAGCGTTGCAGGCTGAGATTCAGGTTGTGCAGATAGCTGCCCCGGGTGTCAGCAAAGCCTTCCACCACCACCCGCTTGAGCCATTTTTCCCCCAGGGGGTCCCGGGCCAGGGCTAAGACCCGGGGGACAAAGCGGCGCAGCACCCGGGCCTCGTCCGGGCTCAGACGATGGCTATCCGTGTCAAAACGGGCTTGATCGCCAAAATCTATGGTTTGGCCATGGACCGTCACCCCGGGAAAATCCCGCACCACTTCCCGTTGCACCCGTTGCAGCAGGGCGTGAATGTCCTTGTCCCGCCGGGCTTTGTCCTGTTCCCCTTCCGTCACCTGACGGGTAATGGCCAGGAGGGCCACGGTCATGGCCACGAGAAACAGCACCATGAGGCCGGACATGAGGTCGGAAAAGGAAATCCAGAAGGGCTTTTCCGCCTCGTCCCGACGGGGTTTGGCGGGCCGACTCAATCCAAACATGGCTTAACGGGCCTCGCCGGTGGTTTCCAGCACATCCCCCAGGTGCTCGATGGCCCCCTTGAGATAGCTCACCGCTTCGGCCAGCTCCCGCTGGAACTGGGTATTGCCTTCCTTCAGGGTTTTTTCCACATTTTCCGCAAAGGCGCTGTGGGCCTGGGTGAGTACCTGATTCACTCCCTGGAGGTAGGTTTCCGCCTGACTTTCCGCCTGCTTCAGCTGGCCGGCGGCCGCTTCCAGGGTGCTGACCAGTTCCCCGGTCAGGGAGGCTTCTTTGCGGGCGCTTTCCACCGTACGTCCCAGTTCCTGAACCAGTTGCACCAGCCCCAGGCCCAGCTGACGCTGTTCTTCCAGAATCTGGCGGCTGCCCGTATTGGCCTCCACCAGGGATTGGGCCGCGGCCTGGATGCGCCCCCCCGCTTCCATCACCGCCTGGGCCCCCAGGCTGAATTCTTTGCCCCCGTCGGCAAATTCCCCGCAGGCTTCCCGTACCGCCGTCGCCCCTTCCCGCAGCTGATCCACGGCTCCGGCGCTGGCTTGCCCCAGCTGAACCACGCCCCCTTGCAAGGACTGGGCCGCCTGGCCCAGTTGATCCCCCAGGCCGCTTAACTGGTCCGCCACCCGGGCCAGGAGTCGTTCCGTTTCCTCCGTCAGGCGGCTTTGCTGGGCCTCCTGGTGGCTGGCCAGCTGGCGGGCCGAGCCCTGCAACTGCTGGCTCAGGGCGCTGACCGCTTCCCGGCCCAGGGTTTCCAGGCGGCCGATACCGGATTCAAAAGCACTGCCCGCCCCTTCCAGGGCAGTCAGGCTGCGGGCCAACTGGGCATCCCCCTGTTGTTGCTGGCGCTGGAGCTGATCCCCCAGGCGCCCGGCGAATTGGTCCAGGGCCTGGCCCACCGCCTGCCCCAGGGTATCCCCCTGACCGGCGCTGAGTTTTTCCATGGTGGCCGCAATCCGGGTCATGGGCTCCTTCAGGGCGGCGGAGACGGCCTGGGCCAAGCCAGCCGCCAGAGCTTCCTGCTGCTTTTTGCCCTCTTCCCGTTGCTGCACGACCAACTGGCCCAAGGCCTGGCGCAGTTCTCCCACCAGGGCTTGGCGTAGCTGGGCGCCTTGATGGGCGGTGTTTTCGCTGGCCCGCACCAGCCGGGCCAGGTATTCCTCTTCCACGCCGCTATCGAAAAGACCGTCAATCACCTGGTTGAGCCGTTCCACCTGGCGGTAGCGGGCCGCCACCAGGGAGCGTTCGATCCAGGTAAAGAGCATGGCCAGGCCGATGGCTGTGGCGGACACCTTGAACGCGTGGCCCACGGACTGGATCAACACCGCCAGACTGTCCCGCACCACTTCGGTGGAGCCCCCTACCTGGAACTGGGTCAGCCCTAGGATAAGGCCGGTAAAGGTGCCTAAAATACCGATACCCGTGAGAATGCCGGGCAAATGCTTGTAGAACTCCACCCGCAGGGGGGTATCCACCAGGGCCTGCTCAGTAAAAAAGGTTTCCGCCAGGGCGGTGGCCCGCCAGCGCAGGCCGCCGGGCTGCCCCTCCTTGGCCGCCACCTCCGTGGGATGGAGGGTCTGGGCATATTCCCGCCACAGGTGGGAGAGCTTGCCATCCTGGAACACCTCCCGGGTCAAAATCCGGGGATCCGGCCGGGGTGGAATCTGCCCGTCCTCACCCGCCTGGGGCTGGGCCAGTTTGGCGGTTACCCCGTCCAGCAGGCGCCCCAATTTCCAGGCGGGGACCACAAAACGGATGACAAAACCCAGGGAGAGCAAGCCGAGAACGGCGGCCACCCCATAGAACGGCCAACGGGGATCGATGAGGGATTCGAGCATGGGCAAAAAGGTGGGGAATGGGGGGCGGAATACCCCGGGGCGTCACGGAAAAAGGACGAAAAGCCCGGGGGGATTCCGGAATTTTGGAATGGGTCATTGTAGCATCGCCCCCCCGCATTCCGGGCCGGAAAGCCAAGGAAGACGCGGCCTAACCCGGGCTTAACTCCAGGAACAAAGGGGTGAAACAGCCCGACAGGTGCCGTCCCTTATAATGGCCCCATGACTTCCCCCCTCCCCGTTCCCCTCCCCCAGGCCTACAAACTCCTCAATCACGGCCCCGTGACCCTGGTCACCACGGCCCATGGCGGCCAGTCCAATGTAATGGCCGCAGCCTGGGTTATGCCTTTGGATTTCGATCCGCCCCTGGTCTGTCTGGTGCTGGACAGCCAGACCTACAGCCGTGGCCTGCTGGATGCTTCCGGGGAATTTGCCCTGAATCTGCCGGTGCGAGCCCAGGCCGCCAAAGTCCTTGCCGCAGGTTCCTGCTCTGCGCGGGAACTGGCGGGACGGGGCAAGCTGGAACGCTGCGGTTTTGCCACTTTCCCCGCGACCCAGGTGCAAGCGCCTTTGATTCAGGGCTGCGCCGCCTGGCTGGAATGCCGGGTCCAGCCCCAGCCGGAGAATGAGCGCCGCCATGATCTGTTCATTGCCCGGGTGGAGGCGGCCTGGGCCGATCCGGACATTTTCAGCGACGGGCGCTGGCATTTCCCCGATGAGGCTTGCCGCACTCTCCATTACGTGGCGGGCGGGCAGTTTTTTGTCACTGGGGAGGCGTTTGAAGCGACGCCTCTGCCGCCGGCGGAACCCTAGGTCGGGGACATTCCTCTACGCCGACTGAGTTTCGTCCCATAAAAAAACGGAAGCACCAGGCTTCCGTTTTTTTATTCTCCCCGGGCGGGGAATCGGGGTTTAGGCCGATTTGCCGTCGGGTAGGACGATATTGACTTCCAGTACCTCGAAATTGCCCTGCTTTTCCAGGGAGACCTTGATGTCGTCGTGATCCACGTTCACGTATTTGGAAATCACCTCGATCAGCTCTTTTTGCAGGGCGGGGAGGAAATCCGGGCTTCCCTGGGAACCCCGTTCCCGGGCGATGATGAGCTGGAGACGCTCCTTGGCCACTACCGCCGACTTCTGTTTTTGGCCGAACAGCAGACTGAGGAGAGACATGGTTACTTCCCTCCGAACAGGCGCTTCAGGATGCCCGGCTTCTGGTAATCCACAAAGCGCAGGGGCAGGTCTTCGCCGAGGAAGCGGCTGACCATGTCCTCATAGGCCTTAGCCACATCGCTACCTTGAATGTGGATGGCCGGAGTGCCCTGGTTGGAGGCCTGCAGCACGGTTTCGGATTCGGGAATCACGCCCAGCAGGGGCACCCGCAGGAGTTCATTCACATCCCGATAGGAAAGCATTTCCCCGTCTTCCACCCGCTTCGGGGTGTAGCGGGTGATGAGCAGGTGTTCCTTGACCGGCTCGTGGCCTTCCATGGCCCGCTTAGACTTGGATTGGACAATGCCCAGAATCCGGTCCGAGTCCCGCACGGAAGAGACTTCCGGGTTGGACACCACAATGGCTTCGTCGGCAAAGGTCAGGGCCATGACCGCGCCCCGCTCGATACCGGCGGGGGAATCACAAACCACGTATTCGAAGCCCATGGTTTCCAGTTCCTTCAGAACCTTTTCCACCCCTTCCTCGGTGAGGGCATCCTTATCCCGGGTCTGGGAGGCGGGCAGGATGGACAGCTTATCCACGTGCTTGTCCTTGATCAGGGCTTGGCTCAGGTTGGCCTCCCCGTTGATCACATTGACCAGGTCATACACTACCCGACGTTCGCAGCCCATGATCAGGTCCAGATTGCGCAGGCCGACGTCGAAGTCGATGACGGCCGTCTTGAAGCCCCGCAGGGCCAGACCGGATGCAAAGGCGGCGCTGGTGGTGGTCTTGCCTACCCCACCCTTGCCGGATGTGACGACGATGATTCTCATGGAGGATTTCCTCGGAAATGGCGTTGAAAAATGATGGGCGAATGATAAAGCGTCCGGGCCGAAACGGCTATCAGCGGATGGTCAGAGCCTCCAGCACCAGGCGTTGATGCTGGCCGCCGGGTTCGTTTTCCAGGCGCACCTGCACCGGCTGGCCGGTGAGGGCCTTTTCCGTCCCCGATTCAAAGGTCCGGTACACCCCGGCAATGGAGGTGAGTTCCGCCTCAAAACAGGTGGTCAGGATGCGGGCCTCCGTATTGCCTTGAGCCCCAGCCAGGGCCCGGCCCCGGAGGGGGGCGTAAACGTGGATATTGCCGTCCGCAATGACCTCGGCCCCCGGATTGACCATGGCCAGCACCACCACGTCCCCGCCCCGGGCATAGACCTGCTGGCCGGAGCGCAGAGGCCGATCCACGATAATGGAGCCGGAAGGCGGTGGGGGCACGGGGGGCGCCACCGGCGCAGGAGCGGCCTGGACGGCCGGGGCGGGAGGAGGCACTTCGGCTACCGGCACCGCCTCGACGGGGGGCGCCGGTTCCGGGGAACGGGCGGGAGCGCGGGTATGTATTTCCGCATCTTCCACCAGAATCAGTCCGGCGGCACGGGCCGCCTCCCCCTGCTCCGGCCCCGCATTGCGCACCCCCAGGGGGCTGATGCGGTAACGGCGCAGCAGGGGCAACAACCCGGCCCAATCCACGGGGGCGGATGAGCCCAACTCGGCCAGATCGAAGACCGTGGGTTCACCGCTGAAAAAATCCGGCGTGGGGCCGCACAGGGCTTCCAGGGCGGCCGCCACCGCTTCCGGATCGCCGGAACGGAGGGTGGCCTGGAGCACCATCAAGGAAAGATTGGTGCCTTTGAATTCTATGGTGGGGGCGGACTTCATCTCGGCCCAGGAAAACGGAAAGTCCGGATTTTATCAGACCCGGGGTTTTTGCCAGAAATTTCACGGCATCCCAGGTCTGGGGCCACGAAAAAGGGTTCCCGGAAAAAGGAAGGAATTTACCGGGCCCGCCGGGGAGAGGAAAATGGCGGGCCATGGTTTTTGCCCCCGGCCTCCGGAAGACAAACAACGGAATTTTCCGGAAAAGGAGAAAAGCCCCCCTTTTTCTTGAAACTGACCCCTGGCTGACAGCGCCGTAAATGAAGTATTTCCAGCCCGTAAAGTTAGGTAAAAAGCCCAGGGAAAGCGTACCGCCCCGGCTGGATTTGTTTAACCTTGCAAGCCATTCCAGCCCCACGGGCGAAAAACCAAAAACAGCGTCACCCCAACCCCGACCCCAGCCTTATCTTTTACTTCAGGCGCCCCATGACCCCCCCCAACGCTCCCGTTCCCGCCACTTCCCGCCCCTGGTACCGTCGCCCCCTGCTCTGGGTCTGCGCCGGATTCCTGGCCCTGGGGGGCGGTATTTACGCCTACCGCAGTAGCCATGCCCCCAGCGGGGCGGCCATGGAAGGCGGTCCGGGGGGCGGTGGCAAGCACGGCAAATTCGGCGCCGGGCGCCCGGCGCCGGTGATCGTGGATACGGCCCGTAGCGGCGATATGCCCGTCTATATCAACGCCCTGGGTACCGTCACCCCCCGCAATACGGTGACCGTCAAATCCCGGATTGACGGCCAGCTGGTCCGAGTGGGCTTTACCGAAGGTCAGATGGTCAAGGCCGGGCAGCTCCTGGCGGAAATCGATCCCCGGCCCTATGAGGTCCAACTGGCCCAGGCCAAGGGCCAATTGCTGCACGATCAGGCCCTGCTCAATAACGCCCAGCTGGATCTAGCCCGTTACAAGACCCTGCTCAGCCAGGATTCCATCGCCAAGCAACAGGTGGATACCCAGGCCGCCCTGGTGCGCCAATACCAAGGCACGGTGGCGGTGGACCAGGCGGGGGTGGATAACGCCAAGCTGCAACTCACCTATACCCGGATTACCGCCCCCATCGGCGGCCGGGTGGGTCTGCGCTCGGTGGACCCGGGGAACATGATCCATAGCTCGGACACCACGGGCATTGTCACCATCACCCAGCTCCAGCCCATCACGGCCGTCTTCAGCATTCCGGAAGATAGCCTGGATCAGGTCATGGCCCGACTCACCGGACATCAGGGGGAGAGGGGGGATAAACCTGCTTTCGCCCCGCAAAAGGGCCGCTTAGGCCCGGGTGCCCAGCCTCCGGCCAGACCGGCAACCGTTGCCCCTGCGGGAGCCGCCCCTTCCCCCGCGCCGGGCTACGCCTGGAATAGGGAGGCGCCGGCCGGTCGCCACGGCAAGGCCCCGGGCGGCCATTCGGGGCACGGGGACAAAGCCCCCGGCACCACGCTGCCCGTAGAAGCCTACGACCGGGCCCAAACTGAACTGATTGCCACGGGCACCCTGCTCACCGTGGATAACCAGATCGACACCACCACGGGCACCGTGAAACTGCGGGCCCTGTTCGATAACCGGGACAACAAGCTTTTCCCCAACCAATTCGTCAATGTGCGCCTGCTGGTGAATACCCTCCATGACGTGGTGCTCATTCCCACCTCCGCCGTGCAGCGGGGTAAGCAGAACGCCACCTTTGTCTATGTGGTGGGGGCGGACAAAAAGGTCACCATGACTCCCGTCACCCTGGGGCCCACCCAGGGGGAAACCACCGCCGTGCTCACCGGTCTCCAGGCCGGGGCCGTGGTGGTGGCGGACGGGGCGGATAAGTTGAAGGACGGGGGCAAGGTCATCCCCATCGACAAGGCCACCGCCGCCCGTCAGGCCGCAGCGGCGGAACGGGGCGGCAAGGGCCGCCGTCACGGCGGGCCGGGTCAGGCCCACAACGCGGCCCCCGGTCCCAAGCCCGCCCCATGAGCGACTTGCCTCCCACCCCTCTTCCCGCTTCCGGCCTGGCCGGGAGAAAGGGGTGGGGCACGGCCCGCCTGATACCGCCCCCGTTTCCTGAATTCAGACCTTAATTCCGGGCCAGCGCCCGCCCACCGACCCGGTTTTCCTTCCCCCCATCATGGCCAGCCCCTCCCGCCTCTTTATCCTGCGCCCGGTCGCCACCTCCCTGCTCATGCTGGCAATTCTGCTGGTGGGCCTGGTGGCTTACCGGCTGCTGCCCCTCTCCGCCCTGCCCCAGGTGGATTACCCCACCATTCAGGTGGTGACCCTCTACCCGGGGGCCAGCCCCCAGGTGGTGACCTCCTCCATCACCGCCCCCCTGGAGCGTCAGTTTGGGCAGATGCCCGGCTTGAGCCAGATGTCTTCCGCCAATTCGGGGGGCGCCTCGGTCATTACCCTCCAGTTTGACCTTTCCCTGAGCCTGGACGTGGCGGAACAGGAGGTTCAGGCCGCCATCAACGCCGCCAACACCCTGCTCCCCGCCGACCTGCCCGCCCCCCCTATCTACAGCAAGGTGAATCCGGCGGACACCCCCATCATGACCCTGGCGGTCACCTCCCCTTCCCTGCCCCTGACCAAGGTTCAGGATCTGGCGGATACCCGGGTGGCCCAGAAAATCGCCCAGTTGCCCGGGGTGGGCCTGGTCTCCCTGAGCGGCGGCCAGCGCCCCGCGGTGCGGGTGCGGGTTAATCCCAAGGCCCTGGCTTCCTACGGTATCAGCCTGGAAGCGGTGCGCACGGCCCTCAACAGCAACAACACCAACCAGTCCAAGGGGAGTTTCGACGGCCCCACCCGGGCCTCCACCATCGATGCCAACGACCAGCTCCGCTCGGCGGCGGAATATCGCTCCATGGTGCTGGCCTACAGAAACGGGGCGCCGGTCCGCCTCACGGACGTGGCGGATGTGGTGGATGACGCGGAAAACGTCAAGCTGGCCGCCTGGGCCAACAATCAGGCCGCCATTATCGTCAATATCCAGCGCCAGCCCGGGGCCAACGTGATCCAGGTAGTGGACCGGATCAAGGCCCTGCTGCCGGACCTTAAAGCCTCCTTGCCGGGCAGCGTGGAAGTCACGCCCCTGACGGACCGCACGGTGACCATCCGCTCCTCCGTGGATGACGTGCAATTCGAGCTGCTGCTTTCCGTCGCCCTGGTGGTGATGGTGATTTTCCTGTTCCTGCGCAATCTGCCCGCCACCCTGATCCCCAGTTTTGCCGTGCCCCTCTCCCTGGTGGGCACCTTCGGGGTCATGTATCTGGCCGGGTTCTCCATCAATAACCTGACCCTCATGGCCCTCACCATTGCCACCGGCTTTGTGGTGGATGACGCCATCGTGGTCATCGAAAACATCGCCCGTTACCTGGAAAACGGGGAATCCCCGCTCCAGGCGGCCCTCAAGGGCTCGGCCCAGATCGGCTTCACCATCATTTCCCTGACCTTTTCCCTGGTGGCCGTGCTCATTCCCCTGCTTTTCATGGGGGACGTGGTGGGGCGTCTGTTCCGGGAATTCGCCATTACCCTGGCGGTGGCCATCCTGATTTCCGCCGTGGTGTCTCTGACCCTCACCCCCATGCTCTGCGCCAAGCTCCTGCGCCATGTGCCGGAGGAAAAACAGGGTCGCTTCTACCACGCCAGCGGCCGGGTTATTGACCGGGTGATCGCGGCTTACGGACGCATGCTCACCTGGGTGTTGGACCGGCAAAAAGCCACCCTTGGGGTGGCCCTGGGCACCCTGGCCCTCACCGTGCTGCTCTACATCTTCATCCCCAAGGGCTTTTTCCCCACCCAGGACACGGGAGCCATTCAGGGCATTTCCGAAGCCCCCCAATCCATCTCCTTTGCCGCCATGTCCGCCCGCCAGCAGGCCCTGGCCCAGGCCCTGCTCCAGGACCCGGCGGTGGATAGCCTGTCCTCCTTCATCGGCGTGGATGGCACCAACAGCACCCTGAACAGCGGACGTCTGCTCATCAATCTGAAGCCCAAGTCCAGCCGGGATGACATGGCCACGGTCATGGCCCGGCTCCAGCGGCGGGCCCAGGGGGTGGGGGGCATCGACCTGTACCTGCAACCGGTACAGGATCTGACCATCGAGGATCGGGTCAGCCGCACCCAGTACCAGTTTTCCGTTCAGGACGCGGATTTCGATGAACTGGCCCAGTGGGTGCCCAAGCTGGTGGATAAGCTCTCCGGCCTGCCTCAGTTCAAGGACGTGACCAGTGACCTGATGGATAAAGGCCTCCAGGCCTACATCGTGATTGACCGGGCCACCGCTTCCCGTCTGGGGGTGGCCACTTCCGACATCGACAACGCCCTTTACGATGCCTACGGCCAGCGGCTGGTTTCCACCATCTTCACCCAGTCCAACCAGTACCGAGTGGTCCTGGAGGTGAGTCCGGACCTGCAAAAAGACCTGAATTCCCTCAACGACATCCACCTCACCACCTCCGCCGGCACCCAGGTGCCCCTCTCCGCCCTGGTGCGGGTGGAGGAACGCACCGCCCCCCTGCTCATCAACCACCAGGGCCAGTTCCCCGCCGCCAATGTGTCCTTTAATCTGGCGGATGGAGCTTCTCTGGGAGATGCGGTGGATGCCCTGGAAAAGGCGGAAACGGAACTGGGTATGCCCGCCAGTATTGAGACCGATCTCCAGGGAGCGGCCCGGGCCTTCCGTGCCTCCCTGTCCAATGAGCTATGGCTGATTCTGGCGGCCGTGGTGGTGATGTACATCGTCCTAGGGGTGTTGTACGAAAGTTACATTCACCCGATCACCATTCTTTCCACCCTGCCCTCCGCCGGGGTGGGCGCCCTCCTGGCCCTACTCCTTTCCGGTAACGACCTGGGTGTGATCGGCATTATCGGCATCATCCTGCTCATCGGCATCGTCAAGAAAAACGCCATCATGATGATCGACTTCGCCCTGGACGCGGAGCGCAACCAGGGTCTAGCGCCCCGGGAGGCCATTTACCAGGCCTGTCTGCTGCGTTTTCGCCCCATTATGATGACCACCCTGGCGGCCCTGCTGGGGGCCCTGCCCCTGATGCTGGGCACCGGAGTAGGCTCGGAACTGCGCCACCCCCTGGGGATCACCATGGTGGGGGGACTGCTGGTAAGCCAGGCCCTGACCCTATTCACCACCCCGGTCATTTATCTGGCTTTCGACAAGCTCTCCCGCCGCCTGCGCCAACGCTTCGGTCTGCCGGAAACCCAGGGCCATAGGGGGGGCGATGAGGGGCCGGAAGGCACCCCGGTCACGGAAGACGGAAAGCCGTCATGAGCCTGGCCGCCACCTTCATCCACCGCCCGGTAGCCACCGCCCTGCTCACCCTGGGGGTGGCCCTGGCCGGGCTGCTGGCCTTCCTGCTCCTGCCCGTCGCCCCCCTGCCCCAGGTGGATTTCCCCACCATTGCGGTGAGCGCCAACCTGCCCGGCGCCAGCCCGGAAACCATGGCAGCCACCGTGGCCACTCCCCTGGAGCGCTCCCTGGGACGCATTGCCGGCATTACGGAAATGACCTCCAGCAGTTCCCAGGGCAATACCCGGATCATTCTCCAGTTCGACCTGGACCGGGACATCAACGGCGCTGCCCGGGATGTGCAGGCCGCCATTAACGCGGCCCGCAGCCTGCTGCCCACCAGCCTGCCCGGCAACCCCACCTACAAGAAAATCAATCCGGCAGATGCCCCGGTGATGATCATCGCCCTGACCTCTGATACCCTGAGCCAGGGGCGTATTTACGATGCCGCCTCCTCCATCGTGGCCCAGAAACTGGCCCAGGTGGATGGGGTGGGCCAGGTCCAGGTGGGGGGTAGTTCCCTGCCTGCGGTGCGAGTGGAGCTCAACCCCCACGCCCTGAACCAGTACGGCCTGAGCCTGGAACAGGTTCGTACTGCCCTGGCGGCCAGCAACGCCAATACCCCCAAGGGCAGCATTGAGCACGGGGACCGGCACTGGCAGATTCAGGCCAATGATCAGGCCAATCACGCCGCCGACTACCTGCCCCTGGTCATTTCCTACCGCAACGGCGCCGCCGTGCGCCTGGCGGACGTGGCCCGGGTGGATGATTCGGTGGAGGATCTGCGTAACGCCGGGCTGGCCAATGGCAAGCCCTCCGTCACCCTGATGATTTACCGGGAGCCCGGGGCCAACATTATCGATACTGTGGATCGGGTCAAAGCTCTGCTGCCCAATCTGGAAGCCTCCATCCCCCGCTCTATCAATACCCAGGTGGTCATGGACCGGACCACCACCATCCGCAGCTCCCTCCTGGATGTGGAAAAAACCCTGGCCATTTCCGTGGCCCTGGTGATCCTAGTGGTCTTCCTCTTCCTGCGTAATGGCCGGGCCACCCTGATTCCCGCCGTGGCCGTCCCCGTTTCCCTGATCGGCACCTTTGGGGTCATGTATCTGGCGGGCTACAGCCTGGATAACCTGTCCCTCATGGCCCTCACCATCGCCACTGGTTTTGTGGTGGATGACGCCATCGTGGTGTTGGAAAACATCGCCCGGCACCGGGAGGCGGGCATGCCCCCCTTCAAGGCCGCCCTTCAAGGGGCCCGGGAGGTGAGTTTTACCGTGCTCTCCATGAGCCTCTCCCTGATCTCCGTATTTATCCCCATCCTGGCCATGGGGGGCATTGTGGGGCGCCTCTTCCGGGAATTCGCGGTGACCCTCTCCGTCGCCATTCTGGTCTCCCTGGTGGTCTCCCTAACCACTACCCCCACCCTGTGCGCTTATCTGCTGGGTAAGACGGGTAAGGACGAGTCCCTGTCCCCCACGCCCCCGGGCCCGCCCAGCCGCTGGCGCCGTTTCCTGGGGGGGCTGGAACTCCTGTTTGACGACCTTCAGGATGGCTATCGCCGCAGTCTGGCCTGGGCTCTGAATCACAGCCGGTTGGTGCTCACCCTGCTGTTGGCTACCGTGGGGCTTACGGTCTATCTCTACATCATCATTCCCAAGGGCTTTTTCCCCCAGCAGGATACGGGACGGATTATGGGCATGGTCCAGGCGGACCAGGCCATTTCCTTCCAATCCATGCGTCAGAAAATGGAAGCCTTTCAACGCATTATCATGAAAGATCCGGCGGTGGCCTTCGTGGCCGGTTACACCGGAGGCGGCCAGCGCAACGGGGGCATGATGTTCATGAGCTTGAAGCCCCTCAAAGAACGAAAGGTTTCCTCCGACGAGGTTATCAACCGCCTGCGCAAAAAACTGGGCCATGTGCCCGGTGCCAGCCTGTTTCTCCAGTCTGCCCAGGATGTGCGGGTGGGCGGCCGCCCAGGCAATGCCCAATACCAATTCACCCTCCAGGCGGACGATCTGGGGGAACTGCGGACCTGGGAGCCCCGGGTGAAGAAGGCCATGGAAGGCCTGCCGGAGCTGGAAGATGTGAGTTCCGATAGCCAGGATGCGGGCATTTCCACCTATGTGACCATCGACCGGGATACGGCGGCCCGCATGGGCATCACCGCCAGCCGGGTGGATGCTGCCCTGAATGACGCCTTCGGCCAGCGCCAGGTCTCCACCCTTTATGCCCCCCTGAACCAGTATCACGTGGTCATGGAGGTGGCGCCGGAATACTGGCAGCACCCGGAATCCCTGGGGGCCATCTATGTGCCCGGCGGAGTCCAAGCCCAGACCACCGGACTGACCGCCAATTCTGCCCTGGGCGGGGCCTCCTCTCCTAACGGTAGT
This sequence comes from Azospira inquinata, assembly GCF_018905915.1. NCBI lineage: Bacteria > Pseudomonadati > Pseudomonadota > Betaproteobacteria > Rhodocyclales > Rhodocyclaceae > Azospira > Azospira inquinata. The sequence continues at coordinate 3,126,722 of NZ_CP064782.1, read as the reverse complement.
GCCACGGCCATGGTGCCCCTCTCCGCTATTGCCCATTTCGGCCCGGGCACCACCCCCCTGGCGGTGAATCACCAGGGCCAGTTTGCCGCCTCCACCATGTTCTTTAACCTGAAGGCCGGGGTTTCCCTGTCCCAGGCGGCGGACGCCATTAACGGGGCCATCGACAAAATCGGCGCCCCCTCTTCCATCCACGGCAGTTTCCAGGGCACGGCCAAGGTCTTTGGGGATTCTCTCCATAACCAGCCTCTGCTGATTCTGGCCGCCGTGGTGGCCATGTACATCGTCCTGGGGGTGCTGTACGAAAGCTACATCCACCCCCTGACCATTCTTTCCACCATTCCCTCCGCCGGGGTGGGCGCCCTCCTGGCCCTGCTGGCCTTCGGTATGGAATTCACCGTCATCGCCCTGATCGGGGTGCTGCTCCTCATCGGCATCGTCAAGAAAAACGCCATCATGATGATCGACTTCGCCATCGAGGCCCAGCGGCGGGATGGGTTAGAGCCCAAGGAGGCCATATTCCGGGCCTGCCAGCTCCGTTTCCGGCCCATCATGATGACCACTATGGCGGCCCTCCTGGGGGCCGTGCCCCTAGCCATCGGCGGCGGCGAAGGGGCGGAACTGCGCCAGCCCCTGGGGGTGGCTATTGTGGGCGGGTTGGCCCTGTCCCAGTTGCTCACCCTCTACACCACCCCGGTGGTCTATCTCTATATGGACCGTTTCCGCCTCTGGTGGGAACGGCACCGGGGACGGAAAAGCGCCCCCCTGCCTGCCCTCAATGAACAGTGAGGCCCCTATGCCCTTCTTTACTTTGCTTCCGGCCCCGCGTCCCATCCTTTCCAAGGCCCGTTTCCCCATGGATTTCTCTACCCTGCCCCCCTTTTCCGTCGCCCCCTGGAGCCTGGCTCTGGTGCTGGGCCTAAGTCTGGCCGGATGCACCGTGGGGCCGGATTATGTGCGCCCCGATGCCCCCCTGTCCGCCCAGTTCAAGGAGGCCCAGGGTTGGAAAAACGCCCAGCCGGCGGATCACCTGCCCAAGGGCAACTGGTGGGAAATCTTCGGGGACCCGGTCTTGAATGATCTGGAAGCCCGGATCGACATCAATAACCAGAACGTGCGTCAGGCCGAAGCCTTGTATCGTCAGGCCCAAGCCCAGGCCCAGGGCGCCCGGGCGGCCTATTTCCCCACTGTATCCGCCAGCCTAGGGGATAGCCGGGGGCGTACCGTCACCGGCAAAAGCGTGACCACCCAGCACAGCCTGAGTCTGGATGCCAGCTGGGAAGCGGATTTGTGGGGCGGCATCCGCCGTTCGGTGGAAGCGGGCACCGCCACCGCCCAGGCCAGCGCCGCCACCCTGGCCAATGCCAAGCTTTCCGCCCAGGCCACCCTGGCTCAGGACTATTTTTTGTTACGGGTGGCGGAGGAACAAAAAAGGCTCTACGAGCGCACCGTGGCCGCCTACACCCGCTCCCTGGAACTGACCCGCAACCAGTACGCCGTGGGGGTCGCCACCCGGGCGGACGTGGTCCAGGCGGAGACCCAGCTTAAATCCACCCAGGCCCAGGCCCTGGATGTGGAAATTACCCGGGGCCAGCTGGAACACGCCATTGCCCTCCTGATCGGCAAGGCGCCGGGGGAATTTACCCTGGCCCCGGCGTCCCTGGCCCGCCAGCTCCCGGCTCTGCCCCTCAGTCTGCCCTCCGCCCTGCTGGAACGGCGCCCGGACATTGCGGCGGCGGAGCGCCAGGTGGCGACGGCCAATGCCCAGATCGGTGTAGCCCAGGCCGCCTGGTTCCCCAGCCTCAGTCTGACCGCCAGCGGGGGCTACCAGAGCGCCACCCTGGCCAACTGGATCAGCGCGCCCAACCGTTTCTGGTCCCTCGGCCCCACCCTGGCGGAAACCCTGTTTGATGGGGGCGCCCGCTCCGCCAAGGTGAGCGGCGCCCGGGCGGCCTACGATGCCGCCGTGGCCGCCTACCGGCAAACCGTGCTGGGGGCCCTGGGGGAAGTGGAGGACAACCTGGTGGCCCTGCGCATTCTGGATGACGAAGTGCTGGTACAGAACGCTGCCGTGGCCTCAGCCCGGGAATCGGTCACCCTGACCACCAATCAGTACAAGGCGGGCACGGTGAGTTACCTCAATGTGGTGACCGTGGAAACCACCGCCCTGACCAACGAGCGTACCGCCCTCACCCTTCTGGGCCGCCAATACACGGCCGCGGTGCTGCTCATCAAGGCCCTGGGAGGCGGTTGGGACGGACAGCTGAATCCGGTGGCGGAAGCGTCTCCCGCCCAGTCTAAGCAGGGCGGCTAGGGAAAGTCCGAAGCTCCGATCCTTGGGGGAATCCGGTTAAAATGGGGCTGCGGCCCGCCTTTGCGGGCCCTTGCGTCCCCGCCCCTTCCTTTTGTGGATTTGCGCCTTGACCTCTGCCCCCCCCACTACCCCTTCCGTTGGCCAGGTGTTTCTCGTGGGCGCCGGCCCCGGGGACCCGGAATTGCTCACCCTGAAAGCCGCCCGTCTCCTGGGGGAGGCGGAAGTGGTGGTCTATGACCAACTGGTCAGCGACGGGGTGCTGGCCCTCATCGCCCCCGGCGCCCAGCGCATCTATGCGGGGAAACAGGCGGGGCGCCACGCCCTACCCCAGAAGGAAATCAATGCCCTCCTGGTGGCGCTGGGTCTAGCTGGGCATCGGGTGGTACGCCTGAAGGGGGGAGATCCCCTGATCTTCGGACGCCTGGGGGAAGAAACGGAAGCCCTGGATCAGGCGGGCATTCCCTGGGAAATCATCCCCGGGATCACCGCCGCCTCCGGGGTGGCCACCGTTCTGGGTATTCCCCTGACCCACCGGGATCAGGCTCAGACTCTGATTTTTGCCACGGGCCACCGTCACGACAATTCCATTAACCTGGATTGGGAGGGGTTAGCCCGACCGGACCGAACCCTGGCTATTTACATGGGCTTAGGGGGGCTGGCGGAAATCTGCCAGGGTCTGATGGACCACGGCCTGCCGCCCCAGACCCCTGCGGCCATGGTGGAGCGGGCCACCACTCCGGCCCAGCGCCAGGTGCTGGGCACCCTGGCGGACCTGCCGGAAGCCGTCCGGCGGGCTGGATTGGCCTCCCCCGCCCTGTTGCTGGTGGGGGAAGTGGTGGGTGGAAGGGTGGCGCCAACCACTGAGTTGCCCCCAGTCGCCTCCGATAAAACGCTTTAACTAATATCCGCAACTTATTGTTAAGTTGCTAGTTTTGTTTTTTTAAAAGGCAACAAACGGCTTCTCGCCATCCCCCCTCCCTTTCCCCCCGATCCCGACCCGATACGCAATCCTGCGTATTCCTGACCGGGGGTGGACTCCTTAATCTGAAGGCGCATTGCAGTTCAACACTTCGCCCCTTCTCATTATCAGGAGTCCCACATGCAAACGCGTCGCAGCTTTATCAAGGCCACGGCCCTCACCGTTGCCCTGGCCGCCGCCGGGATGGTTTCCGTCTCCGCCTACGCCGCCGATACCATTAAGGTCGGCATTCTCCACTCCCTCTCCGGGACCATGGCTATTTCCGAAACCGCGCTGAAGGAAACGGCCCTCATGACCATCGACGAAATCAACAAGTCCGGCGGGGTCATGGGCAAGAAACTGGAACCGGTGGTGGTGGACCCGGCCTCCAACTGGCCCCTGTTTGCGGAAAAGTCCCGGCAGCTCCTGAGCAAAGACAAGGTGGCGGTGGTCTTCGGCTGCTGGACCTCCGTGTCCCGCAAGTCCGTGCTGCCCGTGTTCAAGGAATTGAATGGCCTGCTCTTCTACCCGGTCCAGTATGAGGGGGAAGAACTGGAAAAGAACGTCTTCTACACCGGCGCGGCGCCCAACCAGCAAGCCATTCCCGCCGTGGAATACCTGATGAGCAAGGACGGGGGCAGCGCCAAGCGCTTTGTGCTGCTGGGTACGGACTATGTTTATCCCCGCACCACCAACAAAATCCTGCGGGCCTTCCTCCACAGCAAGGGCGTGAAAGATGGGGACATCCTGGAGGAATACACCCCCTTCGGTCATAGCGATTACCAAACCATTATCGCCAAGATCAAGAAGTTCTCCTCCGAAGGCAAGAAGACGGCGGTGATCTCCACCATTAACGGGGATTCCAATGTGCCCTTCTACAAGGAACTGGGCAACGCCGGGCTGAAGGCCAAGGACGTGCCGGTGGTGGCCTTCTCCGTGGGTGAAGAAGAGCTGCGGGGCGTGGATACCAAGCCCCTGGTGGGCCACCTGGCCGCCTGGAACTACTTCATGTCCCTGAAGAGCGCGGAAAACACCAAGTTCGTGAAGATGTACAAGGACTGGGCCATCAAGCGCCACCTGCCCAACGCCACCAAAGTGGTCACCAATGACCCCATGGAAGCCACCTATGTGGGCATCCACATGTGGAAGCAGGCCGTGGAAAAGGCCCACAGCACCGATGTGAACAAGGTGATTGCGGCCATGGGCGGCCAGACCTTCAAGGCGCCGGATGGCTACACCCTGGAAATGGACCCCAAGAACCACCACCTGCATAAACCCGTGTTCATTGGGGAAGTCCGGGCCGATGGCCAATTCAATGTGGTCTGGAAGACCCCGGCCCCCATCAAGGCCCAGCCCTGGAGCCCCTACATTCCCAGCAATAAGGGCAAGAAGGACGAGCCGGAAGGCAAGTAAGCCCGAGTCGGCGGTCCTCGGGCCGCCTCTCGACGACGCCCGCCCGGCCTCCTCGGACGGGCGTTTTTCCGGGAGCGCCGGCCCCCATTCCCCTGCCGGCCTCCCCTCTCCCTATCGAGACCATTATGAAATTCCGATTCCTTGTTCTGCTTCTCTGCTGGCTGACGACGCCCGCCTGGGCCGCTCTGGACCCGGCTCTGGTGCGCCAGTTGAGCGGGGATGACACGGACCAGAAAATCAGCGCCATCCAGCAGATCGCCAAGACCCCGGACGGGGACGCCCTGCGCCTGCTTCAAGCCCTGGCGGATGGCAACCTCTATGCCGTGGGTAGCGGCAGCCAACAAAGTTTCTACATCCAGGCCGACGACAAGGTTCTGGATGCCCTCTCCGGCCAGCCCCTGGCCAAAGTGCCGGACAACGGGGATAACGTGAGCCTCAACAACCGGGCCCGGGGTGAGCTGGATAACGCCCTGGCCGGACTGCGCCTGCTGGACCCGGACCCGGACAAGCGCTTGGCCGCAGCCCAGGAGCTGCAAAGCGATGTGGGTCCGGAAATGGCGCCCCTGCTGACCCAGGCCGTAGCTCGGGAAAAGGACGGAAAAATCCGCGCCCTCCTGGTTCAGGCCCTGGCCCAGGCCAATCTCAATAGCCCGGACGCCGCCCTGCGCATGCAGGCGGTGAAAGATCTGGCCCAAAGCGGCTCCCCGGATATCCGGAGCCTGCTCCTGGCCCGCCTGGACGAAGGGGTGGAAACCGACCCCAAGGTGCGGGCCGAGGTGAAATTCGCCATTAAGTCCATCGACCACCGTCTGGCCTGGGGCGATAACCTGGGGCGCATCTTCACCGGCATTTCCCTGGGCAGCATTCTGCTCCTGGCCGCCCTGGGGCTGGCCATCACCTACGGGGTCATGGGGGTCATTAACATGGCCCACGGGGAGCTCCTCATGGTGGGGGCCTACGCCGCCTACTTCATGCAGGGCTTTTTCCAACGCCATTTCCCCAACGCCCAGGACTGGTATCTGCTGGCCGCCGTGCCCGTGGCCTTCTTCAGCGCGGCCCTGATCGGCATGATCATGGAACGTACCGTGATCCGCTGGCTCTATGGCCGGGCCCTGGAAACCCTGCTGGCCACCTGGGGCCTGTCCCTGATGCTAATCCAGGCTGCCCGGGTAATTTTCGGCGCCCAGAACGTGGAAGTCTCCAATCCTTCCTGGATGTCCGGCGGCATAGACGTGCTGCCCAACCTGACCCTGCCCTGGAACCGGATCGCCATTATCGGCTTCGCCTTCTTCGTCCTCTTCCTGGTCTGGTTGCTGATGAACAAGACCCGCCTGGGGATGTTCGTCCGGGCGGTGACCCAGAACCGAGCCATGGCCGGTTGCGTCGGGGTGCCCACCGCCCGCATTGACACCCTGGCCTTTGGTCTGGGGGCTGGCATCGCCGGCCTGGGCGGGCTGGCCCTCTCCCAGCTGGCCAATGTGGGGCCGGATATGGGCCAGGGCTACATCGTGGATTCCTTCATGGTGGTGGTGCTGGGGGGCGTGGGTCAGCTGGCGGGGGCCGTCTGGGCCGCCCTGGGCCTGGGCATCGTTTCCAAGTTCCTGGAAGGCTGGGCGGGGGCGGTGATCGCCAAAATCATCGTCCTGGTCATAGTCATCATCTTCATCCAGAAGCGTCCCCAGGGGCTGTTTGCCCTCAAGGGGCGGTTCGTCGATAACTGAGAGGACGTTCCCCATGTCCCAATCTCCCTCCCAAACCCTGCCCCCCGTGGCGGCAGGCCGCCAACCCCTGACCGTGCGCTATCTGGCCGGTCTGGGCCCCAAGGGGTGGCTGGCCCTGGGCCTGTTCCTGACGCTGACCCTGGTACTGGTCCCCGTGCTGCACCTGGCCGTGCCCGAAGCCAGCCCCCTCCACCTTTCCGACTACTACGTCACCCTGGGGGGCAAGATCATGTGCTACGCCCTGGTGGCGGTGGCCATGGACCTGATCTGGGGCTACGGGGGCATTCTGTCCCTGGGCCACGGCATTTTCTTCGCTCTGGGGGGCTACGCCTTCGGTATGTACCTGATGCGCCAGATCGGTCATGACGGCAGCTACGGCGCCGATCTCCCCGACTTCATGGTGTTCCTGGACTGGAAGGAATTCCCCTGGTACTGGCAGGGGACGGATCATTTCCTCTGGGCGGCCCTGCTGGTGATTCTGGTGCCGGCCCTGGTGGCCTTTGTGTTCGGCTACTTCGCCTTCCGTTCCCGGATCAAGGGGGTGTATTTCTCCATCATCACCCAGGCTCTCACCTACGCCGCCATGCTGCTCTTTTTCCGCAACGAAACGGGATTTGGTGGCAACAACGGGTTCACCGACTTTAAGCGCATCCTGGGCCATTCGGTGACTTCCCCGGAAACCCGGGTCATGCTCTTCGCCCTTTCCGCCCTGGCCCTGGCGGCCACCCTGGTGCTGGCCAACTGGCTGGTCCACTCCAAGTTCGGGCGGGTGCTGACGGCGGTGCGGGACGCGGAAACCCGGGTCATGTTCCTGGGCTACAACCCCCTCTGGTACAAGCTTTTCATCTGGGTTTTGTCGGCGGCCCTGTGCGGCATCGCCGGCGCCCTCTATGTACCCCAGGTGGGTATCATCAATCCCTCGGAAATGTCTCCGGCCAACTCCATCGAAATCGCCGTCTGGGTGGCGGTGGGGGGGCGGGCCACCCTGATCGGGCCGGTAATCGGCGCCTTTGTGGTGAATCTGGCCAAGAGCTGGTTCACCGTCTCCTTCCCGGAATACTGGCTGTTTTTCCTCGGTCTCCTGTTCATCGTGGTCACCCTGCTCCTGCCCCGGGGCATTGTGGGGCTCTGGCAGCAACTGGTTCGCAAGCAGAAAGGACAAGGGCTATGAACGCCGTCGCCACCGCCCCCCAGGGGCAACGCAACAACCAGTGGGAAGGAGAAGCCCAGGGGCTTACCCACCTGAAGCAGGACGGGGCCCTGGATCTGTCCCATGGGGTGATGCTCTATCTCCAGGACATTTCCGTGAGCTTCGATGGCTTCAAAGCCCTGAACGACCTCAGCCTTTCCATCGGCGTGGGGGAATTGCGCTGCATCATCGGCCCCAACGGGGCGGGCAAGACCACCATGATGGACGTAATCACCGGCAAAACCCGACCCGACGCAGGTACGGCCTTTTTCGGCCAGACCCTGGATCTGACCCGGATGAGCGAAGCGGAAATCGCCCATGCGGGCATCGGCCGCAAATTCCAGAAGCCCACTATCTTCGATAGCCACACGGTCTTTGAAAACCTGGAACTGGCCATGAAGACGGACAAGAGGGTGTGGAAAAGCCTCTTTGCCCGCCTGGACGACAGCCAGCGGGATCGGATCGCCGATACCCTGAAGCTGATCCGTCTGGAAGACCAGGCGGATCGCCCCGCCGGGCTCCTTTCCCACGGTCAAAAGCAATGGCTGGAAATCGGCATGCTGCTGATGCAGGAACCCAAGCTCCTGCTCCTGGATGAGCCGGTGGCAGGCATGACCGACGACGAAACCATGCGCACCGCCGAGCTGTTTGTGTCCCTGGCGGGCAAGCATTCCCTGATGGTGGTGGAACACGACATGGCCTTTGTGGAAAAGCTCTCCACCGGGGTCGGCGGCAAAGTCACCGTGCTCCACGAAGGGTCCGTGCTGGCCGAGGGGGATCTGGCCACGGTCCAGGCCGATCCCCGGGTAATCGAGGTGTATCTGGGGCGTTGACCCGGATCAGCCTTCCCCGACTTAAGGAAAAACCATGTTAAAAGTTCAAGACCTGAACCAGTACTACGGGGGCAGCCATATTCTCCGGGGCCTGGATTTTGAAGTCCCCATGGGCAAGGTGACCACCCTCCTGGGGCGCAACGGGGTGGGCAAAACCACCCTGCTCAAATGCCTCATGGGCCTGCTGCCCGCCAAAACCGGGCGCATCACCTTCGGGGAACGGGACATCACTGCCCTGCCCGCCCATCAGCGGGCCCAGGCGGGCATCGGCTACGTGCCCCAGGGCCGGGAAATTTTCCCCCGTCTGACGGTGGAAGAAAACCTGCTCATGGGCCTGGCCACCCGCCCCGGCAACAGCAAGATTCCGGAGCGCATTTTTACCATGTTTCCGGTCCTGAAACAGATGCTGCACCGGCGTGGCGGCGACCTCTCCGGCGGTCAGCAGCAACAGCTGGCCATCGGTCGGGCCCTGGCCATGGGGCCCAAGCTCCTGATTTTGGATGAGCCTACGGAAGGGATCCAGCCCTCCATCATCAAGGACATCGAGCGGGCCATCCGCAGTCTGGCGGAAACGGGGGAAATGGCCATTCTCCTGGTGGAGCAGTATTACGACTTCGCCCGCTCCCTGGCGGACCATTATCTGGTGATGGAGCGGGGGGAAATCATCCTCTCCGGCGCCGGAGCCACCATGGATGGGGACGGGGCCCGGGAAGCCCTTTCCGTCTGATTTTTTGTAACATTCCCGGCAATACCCTGGTCCCGCCGGACCGGGGTATTGCCATCCCTCCCGGGCCGTGCAAACATGCCCGGCCTATGAAACGCTCCCTGCTTCTGCTGCTCGGCCTGACGCTCCTCAACGGACTCACCATGGCGGAGTTATCCGCCGCCGAACCCGCCTATACGGCCCGGGTTATCAAAGTGGTGGATGGGGATACCCTGTGGGTGCAAAAGGGCAAGCAGACCCAGCGTATTCGCTTGGCCGGCATCGACGCCCCGGAACTGCGGCAGAAATACGGGGAACACGCCCGCCAGTCCCTTTCCGAAATGTGTCTGGACCAGTCTGCCCATATTCAGCCCCGCACCTTGGGGCGACGTCATCCCCAGCCTAATCTGACCCTGGCCGCCGTGCGCTGCCACGGCCAGGACGTGGCCCTCAGCCAGCTGCGCCATGGCATGGCCTGGTGGTCCCGGCAGCAGGCCCGCTTCCAGCCGGCGGCGGAAGCCCAGGCCTTTGAAATTGCCGAATCCAAGGCCCAGTTCGAAAGTCTGGGTCTGTGGGGGGATGAAAGCCCCCTGGCGCCCTGGGAATGGCGCTCCCAGCATCCGGAAGCGACCAAAGCTCCGGTGAAACCGGGTAAAAACGCCAAAATAAAAGGCAAAGTCAAGAAGCGGCTCCAGCCTTAAGGCTTGCCAGCCAACCGCCAGCACAGTGGTATTTCCCCCACACTTTGTCGGGTCTTAGGGCTTGCTCTGTGACCGGACGGTGAATCCGCGGGGCAGACGTGGTACGCTTCTCCACCCTGTAACCTAAACATACCGTCGCAATGAGTTCCGCACCTGCCGCCGAAACCCTTACTCCCTCCGCCGAACCCGCTGTCAGCCCCGAAGCCGCTCCGGTCGCTGCTGCCACCCCCTCCCCCGTACAAGCTTCCCGGGCGCTCCTCAAGCGCTTGCAGGAACAATTCGAGGTCTTCCGGGAGTGCCGCCCCCTGGCCATTGGCATCGACAAGCAACTACTGGCCAAAATGCCGGACCTGGAAAAGAAGGTGCTACGTCTCACCCTGCGCCACCATACCAATTCGGTTCGCTACCTGAAAAGTGTAGAAAAAGGCACCCACCGCTTTGACCTGGAGGGCAATCAGAGCGACGCCCTGACGGACGAACACCGGCAGCACGCGGCGGACACACTGAAAGAACGGTTCAAAAAAGACGCGGAACGGCGCCGTAGCCAACAGGCGGCGGAGCGGGAAGCAGAAGCGGAAAAGCGCCGGACGGAAAAGCTTCAGGAACTGGCGGCCAAGTTCTCCCACCGCTAATTTTTTCCTTTAGGGGAAAACAAAGGCCATCCCTCGGGATGGCCTTTTTGCTTGGCAACAAGGGGAAGCGCTTCCCCTGAGTAACGAAGGAAGAACGCTTAGGCCTCCGCCGCTGTAGGCGGTTGGAGGGGCATGAGGATGGTTATCGTCAGTCCGCCCCCTTCCCGATTGCGGGCCACAATACTGCCGCCGTGGGCCTGGATGGCCCGCTGGGCAATGGCCAGGCCCAGGCCGAAGCCCTCCGCAAAGCCCCCGTTTTCGCCCCGGAAAAAGGGGTTAAAAATGGTATCCAGGTCCGCTTCCGCTACTCCAGGCCCCCGGTCCGCCACGGTCAGGCGAAAACAATGGCGGCCATCGGGCAAGGGTTCGGTACGGGCCTGGACCTCCACGGCGGTACCGGGGGCGGTGTATTTCAGAGCATTTCTGATAACGTTATCAAAAGCCCGGTGCAGTAACTCGGGCTGGCCCTGAAGCAGGGCTTCCCCGTCCCCGAGAAAACTCACCCCCTTACCCTGGGCTTCCGCTTCGAAGCGGGCATCATCCGCCACCGCCCCCACCAGTTCATTCAAATCCAGGTCTTCCTCCCGAGAACCGGGCATCCCCGCTTCCAGCCGGGACAGGGTCAGGAGCTGGCCCACCAGTTCGTCCAGCCGACTGGCCTCCTGCTCGATCCTATCCATACAGGCGTTGGTCCGCTCCGGCTGTTGCCGGGCTAGGCCGATGGCCGCCTGAACCCGGGCCAGGGGGGAGCGCAGTTCGTGGGAAACGTCATGGAGCAGACGCCGCTGCCCCCCCACCAGTTGCTGCAGGCGCAGGGCCATACGGTCGAAATCCACCCCCAGATCCGCAATCTCATCCCGGCGGCGCCCCATTTTCCGGCTTACCCGGGTTTCCAGGTGCCCGGCGGAAACCTTATTGAAGGCCCAGCGCAGGCTGCGGATGGGCTTGGCCAGATACCAGGCCAGGAGGCCACTGACCAAAAGACTGGCGAGCAGGTCCCCGGCAATCAGCAATCCCCAGGGAGGATGGGGGTGGCGCCGGGCCGGTTCCCCGGGAGAAGACCGGTCACCGGGAACAAAAAACAGGTAGGTGTGACCGTCGCTGCCGGTTTCCGCGCTGGCGGCCGTGGGGCCCCATAGGCGGGGGGTGTCCGCCATGTCCCGGGCTTTGGCGATGGCTTCCGGGGAAACCCTGCGTCCCAGGATTTCCTTCCCCTGCTCGTCCACCACATAGACGTGGGCCTCGGTCTCCCGGTCCCACTCATGGAACAGTTCCCGCAGCGCTACTGGACCACCGTGGCGCAGGGTGGCCAGGCTGGCATTGATCTGAAAGGCGCTGCGGGGAGAAATGGCCAGATCCTGGCTGGCGGCGGCCTGGTTTTGCCGGTGCAGCCAGAACAGGGTGCCCACGCTGGCCCCGGCCAGCAGCAAGGCGAGCCAGAAGGCGAGGAAAAATTTCCAGAAAAGACGGCCCATGGTGTCCCCTATTCCCGGATGAGCTGGTAGCCCACGCCCCGGATAGTCTGAATCAATTCCGTGGGGGTGCAGTTCGCCAGCTTGCGGCGGATGCTGCTGATATGGACGTCGATGCTACGGTCGTAGCGGGTCAAGGGGCGGCCCATACCTTCCTGGGACAGGGCGTTCTTATCCACCACTTGCCCCACGTGGCGCACCAGAACTTCCAGAAGGTTGAATTCCGCTGCCGTCAGTTCCAGGCTCTGGCCGCCCCAGGTGGCGCTGCGCCGTTCCGGGCGCAGCTCCAGAAGGCCGGCGCTCACGCAGGCCTCCCCTTCCCCGGCGGGAGCGCCCATGCCCTGGGTGCGCCGCAGAATGGCCCGAATACGGGCCACCAGCTCCCGGGGGGTGCAGGGTTTGGGAACGTAATCATCCGCCCCCAGTTCCAACCCCACCACCCGATCCACATCGTCCCCCCGGGCGGTGAGCATGAGTACCGGCACCAGGCTGGCGGCTCGGATGCGACGCAGGGCCTCAATGCCATTCAGGCGGGGCAGCATCACGTCCAGCACCACCAGATCGAAGCCACCGCTCAGGGCAGTCTGGGCCCCGGTTTCTCCGTCATGGGCCAACTGGGCCTCATAGCCTTCCCGCTCCAGATATTCCTTGAGCAGGGAGGCCAGTTCCACATCGTCGTCTACCAGCAAAATTCGGGTCATAGTGGATCCGGCAAGTTTCTAAGATGGAAGGGATGATACTCATGGCAGCCCGCCCCACAAGGCTCCCGGGGGGAATTTTGCCCAAGCTTTACCCAAATTTACGGAGCCCTTACGCCCCTTTACCCAAAATCCCGCCACACTCCCCTCGCCCTCCCAAGTCGCTAGCCGCAACAGCCAGCCATGGGCGACCCGGGCGCCCCCTTCACGGGACGCCCGCCCCTACCCTTCCTCACGCGTACGACCATGACCCCACTCCCTTTGCGGCGCGGGGCGGCTTTCTTGCATCGCTGGGCTGCCCTGGTATTTGCTCCCCTCTTTCTTGTCATTCTCCTATCTGGCGCTTTTCTCGCCTGTAAACCCCTCTGGGAAGCCTGGCAGGCCGACCAGCCTCAGCCAGGGCTAACGCCCCAGGCCTGGATTCAGGCCCTGGAAACCCTGGATCCCCGAGGCCAGGCCGGCAATGCCAGCCTCTCCCCGGACGGCCAACGCCTGATGCTGCAAGGGCGTAGCCCGGAGAGCCGCAAAACCTATGACGCCCGAACCCTGGCGCCCCTCCCTAATCAGGATCGGGACTGGTTCGAGGTGGCCAAGGGGCTACACAAAACCCTCCTGCTCCAGGCTGATCCGCTGGTGGAGGCTGCCACCTATGTCCTGACCGCCCTCCTGGCCCTGGGCCTGCTCCTGGGGTGGCCCCGGCTTAAACCCCAGCTCCACCAATGGGGATGGATGGATTGGCACCAGGGTCTGGGCTGGCTACTGGCACCTTTGGTCCTGCTTACCCCCATCACGGCCATATTGATGATTCTCCATATCGGTACCGGCGCCCCCGGCGGCCTGGGAGGCGGCAGGCCAGGGCCGGGCAATCAGGGAGGGGGCAAGCCCCGGGTCATGGCTCTGGCCCAAGCGGTGACACTGGCAGAGGCCACGGGTGCCCCTGCAACCATCCGCCAGGTACGCCGTTTTCGCCAAGGGGCGGTGCTGATCTTCGCTCTGGGCCAGGACGGGCGTCCCCTGCGCTTGGCCGTCGATGCCAAGGGGCGGGTTCGCCCCCTGGAGGCTAAACCTGAGCTGATCAAGCAGCTCCACGAAGGCACCTGGGCCGGCCCCTGGTCCGGGCTCCTGAATCTGCTGGCCGCCCTGGTGTTAAGCGCCTTGCTGGTCACCGGCCTAGGGGCCTGGCTGGCCCGCAAAGGATGGGGCGGAAGGCGCCGAAATCCGGGTAAACGGCGAGGGGACCGCGCCATTCTGGTGGCTTACGCCAGCCAGACGGGCACGGCCGCCCGTTACGGGGAAGCTACCGCCCAAGCGCTGACCCGTGCCGGACTGGTTGCCACCTGCGCCTCCCTGGAGACCGTATCCCCAGGGGAATTGGGCCGCCACCCCCATTGCCTGTTTTTGGTTGCCTTCACCGGCCAGGGAGAGATGCCGGAAACGGCCCGTCAATTCCTCGCCCACCTGGACCCCCACGCCCTGCAAGGGGTGTCTTTTGCCTTGCTAGCCCTGGGGGATGGTCGTTATCCCTCGTTCTGCGGTGGCGGTGCCCGGTTTCGGGAGGCCTTGCTGACCAACGGTGGGGTGGAATTTTTGCCCTGGCAGACCGTGGACGGGGATCCGTCCCTGCCCTGGCAGCAGTGGCTTAAGGCGTTGGCGCCCCTGCTGGGGCGATCCTCGGGGATGGGGGCGGAAATAAAATCCGAGGAACAATAAAGCCTTGCGGGGCGAGGCTCTCTCCGAAAAACAAGTAAGGGGTTCGGGACCATCTCCGCTCGGCTAAAAAAGGGTTAGGGGCGGATTTTTCAAACCCCCTTTCCCCATCTTCCTCACATGTCGGGGCGCTTTTCTCCGAAGTGCCCCGTTTTCCCTTTTTCCTGGAGCAAGAAGGGCTTAGGAAGGGACGGAAAGAAAAGCATAACGGCATGTTTTTGCCCACCCAGACTCCCGGTCATCCCTATTTCTAGCCATATCCGCCCCTCAAAAGTCTGGCTTTTGCTGATTTAAATCAAATTCCTAGGCGCGGGAACAAATCCCCCTGTCCGGGATGCTGGTAAAATGTCTAACCATATAGTTATAAAAGATTACGGGAGTGGTCATGGCTCATCTGATCTGGACGGATAACCTGGATACCGGCATTGCCGTCATTGACGGCCAGCACCGGCAGATCGTGGATTTCATCAACCAATTGGATGATGCCCAGGCCACCGGGGACCGGGAATTGATCGGGGAAGTGATCGAAGGCCTGGTGGATTACACCCTGTCCCATTTCGCCTTCGAGGAAACCCTCATGGAGGATTCGGGCTACGAATACCTCCGGGGGCACAAAAAGGTCCATGAACTGTTCGTGCGCCGGGTGGCGGAATTCCAGGAAAAATTCAAAGCCGGGGAAGACGTGGCGGGCGGCCTGCACCGCCTCTTGTCCCGCTGGCTGTTCAATCACATCCGCAATGACGACTCGGCCTACGTGCCCGCGGTCAAACCCAAAATGACCGTGCTGGTGGAAGAAAAGGACGAAGGAGGCTGGCTGTCCCGCACCCTGGGGCGCTTCTTCGGGAGCCATTCCTAGATTTTTGTCGGTCTTTTCTTGAAAAGATGAAAAAAGGGCTTCGTGGAAGCCCTTTTTTATTGCGCCGCAGCATTTATTCCCCCCACTAAAGCACCTATTACTTTTGGCCTCGATCCAGTGCTGGCGCGGCTTTCCGTGGCTTATCCATTGAAGTTTCCATACGTTAACGTATAGTATGCGTTTTCACATAACAACGACTGACGAGGAGGGATCGCAATGCAACGCGAATCCATGGAATATGATGTACTGATCGTCGGCGGCGGACCCGCCGGGTTGGCTGCCGCTATTCGCCTCAAGCAATTGGCGGCGGAAAACGTGGCCAAAGGCGGGGAAGATGTTTCCGTCTGTCTGATCGACAAGGGCTCCGAAATCGGGGCCCATATTTTGTCCGGCGCCGTCATGGACCCGGGGGCCTTGAGCGAGCTCATTCCCAACTGGAAAGAGCTGGATGCCCCCCTGAAAACCCAGGCCACGGAAGACCGGGTGCTGTTTCTTTCGGAAACCGGCGCCACCCAGGTGCCCACCTTCCTGCTGCCCAGCTGCTTCCATAACGAAGGCAATTACATCATCTCCCTGGGCAATGTCTGCCGCTGGCTGGCCCAGCAGGCGGAAAACCTGGGGGTGGAAATCTACCCGGGCTTTGCCGGGGCGGAAATCCTTTTTGACGAACAGGGCGCGGTCAAAGGTGTGGCCACCGGGGACATGGGCTTGCTCAAAGACGGTTCCCAGGGCCCGGCCTACCAGCCCGGCATGGAACTGCTGGCCAAATACACCCTCTTCGCCGAGGGGTGCCGGGGACACCTGGGCAAGGAACTGCAACAGCACTTCAAGCTCCGGGAAGGGGTGGATCCCCAGGCCTACGGCATCGGCATCAAAGAGCTGTGGGAAGTGAAACCGGAAAAATCCCAGCCCGGGCTGGTGGTCCATACCGCCGGCTGGCCCATGGACAGCGCCACCTACGGCGGTGGCTTCCTCTACCACCTGGAAGACAATCTGGTGGCGATAGGTTTTGTGGTGGGCCTGAGTTACGAAAACCCCTACCTGTCCCCCTTTGAGGAAATGCAGCGTTACAAGACCCACCCCAAGATTCGGGAATTCCTGGAAGGGGGCAAGCGGGTGGCTTACGGGGCCCGGGCCATTGCAGCCGGCGGCATCCAGTCCCTGCCCAAGCTCACCTTCCCCGGGGGCGCCCTGATCGGTGACGATGCGGCCTTCCTCAACGCTTCCCGCATCAAGGGTTCCCACTGTGCCATCAAGAGCGGTTCCCTGGCCGCCGAGGCCTGCTTTGAAGCCCTAGGAGCCAAGCGGGCCCACGACGAACTGACCGCTTTCCCGGAAAAATTCAAGGCGTCCTGGCTCTACGACGAACTTTACCGGGCCCGGAATTTCAAGCCCTGGATGAGCAAAGGCTTGCACCTGGGCAGCTTCATGTTTGCCCTGGAGCAAAAGCTTTTCGGCGGCAAAGTGCCCTGGACCCTGCACCACAGCATTCCGGACCACGCCAAGCTGAAGCCCGCTGCCGAATGCCAGGCCATTGCCTACCCCAAGCCGGACGGGGTGATTTCCTTCGATCGTCTGTCTTCCGTGTTTTTGTCCAACACCAACCATGAGGAAGATCAGCCCTGTCACCTGCACCTGAAGGACCCCAAGGTGCCCATCGAGGTCAATCTGGCCAAGTACGACGCCCCCGAGCAGCGCTACTGCCCGGCCGGAGTGTACGAAATCGTCCGGGAGGCAGACGGCTCCAGTCCCCGCTTGCAGATCAATGCCCAGAACTGTGTGCATTGCAAAACCTGCGACATTAAGGACCCGACCCAGAACATCACCTGGGTGGTGCCCCAAGGGGGCGAAGGGCCCAATTACCCCAATATGTAGAGCGCCACGTCATGTAGCTGTCACGAAAGCGCAATACAATGCAGGCCGCCGCCCATGGCGGCCTTTTTATTTTTCCTCCCCGCCTAAAATAGAATTTGCCCCATGCGCCTTTCCTGCCTCGTCACCGCCCTGCTTCTCGCCTTCGCCCTCCCCGTTCGGGCTGACGATTCACCGAACCCGGGCGCCGCCGGTACCGGAGTAGTGGATAGTGGATCGAATGGGGATAAAGGGGATTACGAAAGCCGCAGTGCCCGCTTTCAGACCACCTACGTGTGGCAGCGCAAACAAAGCTTTCATGCCGACTACAGCGGGGATAACAGCCTGCTGACCAGCACGGAGCGCAGCTACACCTTCACCACCACGGGGTATTTCGGTATTCGCCCCTGGCAGGGCGGGGAAGCCTACCTCAACGTGGAAGTGGCCCAGGGGGTGCCCTTCTCCAATCTTCTGGGAACCGGGGGCTTTACCAACGGGGAAATCACCCGGTCCTCCGGTACCATCCCCAAGGCTTACCGGCAGCGCCTTTTCCTGCGCCAGACCTGGAACCAGGGGGGTGGAGAGGAAAAGGTGGAGGGCGAAATCAATCAACTGGCGGGCAGCCAGGACAAAAACCGCTTTGTCCTCACCCTGGGCAACTTTTCCACCCTGGACGTCTTCGACAACAATCGCTATGCCAAAGACCCCCGGGTCCAGTTCATGAACTGGGGCAACATGAGCTACGCTGCCTACGATTACGCGGCGGACGCCCGGGGCTTCGGCTGGGGCTTTGCCGGGGAATGGTACAAGGATGACTGGACTCTGCGCTTCGGGCGCATGAACACCCCCCAGTCCCCCAACCTGCTGCCCCTGGATTTCCAGTATTTCCGCCATTTCGGCGACCAGCTGGAAGTGGAACACCGGCATAGCCTGGGTGGTCGTCCCGGGGCCCTGCGGGTGCTGGCCTGGCGCAATCAGGCGGTGCTGGCCCGCTACCGGGATGCCATCAATTACGGCCTGGTCCACGGAGAAACGCCAAGCATCTTCAAGGTGCGTAACGGGGTCCAGGCCAAGTATGGCTTGGGGCTCAATGTGGAACAGGAACTGGCCGACGACCTGGGCTTCTTTCTGCGGGTCATGAAGGCGGATGGCCACACGGAAACCCAGGCCTTCACCGAAGTGGATAGCTCCTTCGCCTCCGGCCTGGTGCTCAACGGCAACCGGTGGGGGCGGTCCCAGGATACGGTGGGGGTTTCCTTCATGCGTAACGAAATTTCCAAGGACCGGCGGGATTATCTGGCGGCGGGGGGTATCTCCTTCTTCATCGGCGACGGAGCCCTGAATTACCGGCCGGAAAATATTTTCGAGACCTACTACAGCCTCGTGGCGGCCAAGGACCTTTCCCTGACCCTGGATTACCAGCGCATCCAGAACCCGGCCTATAACGCAGACCGGGGTCCGGTAAACGTAATCGGCTTCCGCTTCCACGCCGAATATTGAAGAGTAGGCACCGCTACGGTGCGTTTTGGCGCCCCGCTCCGGGGCGCTTTCCCGTTTTATCGGCCCAAACCGGGGCCTGGGCCATGGTGCGATGTTTGCTTTAATACCAAGCAAATACTCTCCCTAGACCATCATGGCACTCCTACTCAAGTACGACGGCCCCTACATTCCCGCCATCTGGACCGAATTGGGCGGACAACAGGTGGATCAGCACGTCTGGTCCTTCGAGTTCTCCAGCCCCGCCAGCCAGGATGACCTGCTGGAGCGGCTCTCCCGGGAAACCAACCCGGAAACCCTGAAGGAAACCCTGGTGCTCCAGGTCCAGGGGGGTGGAGACGGTGATGCCATCGCCACCCTGCAACAGGCCCTACCCTTCAACACCTTCCACGCCCGCCGCCTCAACGCCTGGATGCTGGCTGACCTGACCCCCTATCTGTGCATGCACTTCCAGCCTCTGGTGGATCTGGCCCAGGGCCAGGTGTTCGCCTTCGAGGCCCTGTGTCGCCTGGAAAACCCCACGGGGCGTCTACTCAACGGAGCCGAAGCCTTTCTTCTCGCAGACCAACTGCACCGGGCTGCGGATCTTGATGTGGAGTGCCAGCTCCTGGCTCTAGCCGCCAAGGCCCAGCGTTTCCCCCGGGGAACCCCCCTGTTCCTCAATGTGCTGCCCCAGAACCTGCTGCACCAGCAATGGGCCCAACGCTTCGTCAGCCGGCTGGACCAGCTGGGCATTGATCGGCGGGAAATCATTATTGAGGTGGTGGAGTCGGAACAGGTGGACCCCACCATCCTGGCGGGGAGCTGCGAGGCCCTGCGCATGCAGGGCTTCCGCATCGCCCTGGACGACATGGGTTCGGGCTTCAACGGCCTATCCACCCTGGCGGCGGTGCGGGCGGACTTTATCAAGGTGGATCGGAGCATTGTCCATGGGGCCCAGGGCAGTCGGGTGCGGTCCGTGCTCCTGGAGGCCATTGTCTCCATGGCCCAGCGCCTGGGGGCCACGGTGATCGCGGAAGGTCTGGAGCGCCCGGAAGACGTGAATTTCGTCCGGGACATGGGGATCAGCTACGCCCAGGGCTTTTTCTTTGCCCACCCGGCCCCGGCCACTACACCCCAGGTCACTCCCCTACCCCACCTGGACGACGCCTGCCGCAGCCGTCCCATGGAGCGCTTTCAGCTGACGGATTTGATGGACTGCTGGCCCGCCCTGGAAATTCCTACCCCCATCGAAGAGGCCCGCCAGCTATTCACGGACAACCCTTCCCTGCCCCTGGTGGTGGTCACGGACCACGCCCAACCTGTGGGCATGGCCCGTCGCGGCCGGGTACTGGCCCAGCACACCCGCAGCCTGGGCAAGGTGTGCGAACCCGTGGCCCGCAGCCTGCCCCACCGGCTCACCACCTCGGCTCTGGCCCGGGTGCTCTACCACGACCGGCGGGATGCGGACCCCTGGGTGGTCACCTCGGGTGAGGGGGAATACATGGGCATCATCCATCCCATGACTCTCATCGCCCAAATGCTGGCCCGCCGGGAAAACGGCAACAACCTCCATCCCCTCTCCCAGCTCCCCACCGGCCCTAACCTGCGCCACACCCTGGAAAGCCGTCTGGCGGAAGGGGGCGGCGTCAGTCTGGTGTATATCGACCTGGACCATTTCAAGGCCTACAACGACCGTTACGGCTTTATCCGGGGGGATGCCATGATCCGCACCCTGGCGGAGCTGCTGCGTTTCAATTTCATCGGCCGCCGGGACTGCCTCCTGGGCCACATCGGCGGGGATGATTTCGTCCTGATCCAGGAAGGCCGTAGCGTGGATTTAACGGAAGACCTGCTGGACGTGATGGATCAGTTCGAATCCCTGGCGGCCCACCTCTACGACAAAGAAGACATCCAGCGGGGCCACTTCCTCACCGAAGATGGCTGCACCCACCCCATCGCCTCTATTTCCATCGCCGTGGTCAATGGGCGCACCGCCCCCCTGGATAACGCGGTGGCGGCAGCGGAACGGGCGGCCGCCCTGAAGAAAGTGGGCAAGATTGAGCTGGGCAGCGTCATTGTGGTGGAAGGTGCTCCGCCCAGCCTGCTGAAGCACCGCAACAAGGGCAAGAGCGGCCTGTGGAAACACAATGCCATTCTGGCCTTGCAGGAATTCCTGGCCGCCCCCCGCTGCCGGGACCCCCATGCCCTGGACACCTGGTTCAAAAGCTATCCCTTCTTTGAAATGGTGTTCGAGCTGGATGCCGCCGGGGTCCAGCGCTTTCCCAACTGGATCAACCCGGACATGTATGGCCGTATCAAGGCCGGGGGGATGGGGGTCAGTCGGGCGGACCACGACTATTACCGCCAGGTCAGCCAAAGCCATCTGCCCTATATTTCGGAAATTTATCTCTCCAGCGCTACGGAAGATTTTTGCCTCACCCTGGCTATTCCCATCCAGGCAGCCAACGGCTTTGACGGAGTGCTGGTAGCAGATATCAACATCGGCGCCATGGCCAGCCTGACCCGGGGTTTGCCGGACCGGGCCGGGGCTCTCGCCTAGACGTTCCAAGGAAGGCGCTGGGAGAAAAAGTGGGGCAGCGGCTCGGCGCCCCACCCGGGCCGCCCCTAAGCCATGGGCCCCGTGGACGGTCATCCGGCCATAAAAAAACGGACCCCGGGGGGTCCGTTTTACTTAGGGAGACAAGTCCCTTAGAACAGGTCTTCTTCCAGAGTCAGGCTGCCTTCCGCACCGGCCACGATGCTTTGGGTCAGGGCCGGGGCTTGCACCATCAGATGGTCAGCAAAGAAACGGGCGGTGACAATCTTGCCCTTGTAGAAGGGATCGGATTCGCCGGCGTCGATCTTGGCTTGGGCCACCAGGGCGCCCCGGGCCAACTGCCAGCCGCCGGCCACGATGCCCAGCAGATGGAGGAAAGGCACGGCACCGGCGTGGGCGGCCTTGATGTTGGGCTTGAAGTTGTCCAACAGCCAGTTCACCGCTTCTTCCAGGGCATTCACCGCACTGCTCAGGCGGCTGCGCAGCACGGCGAATTCGGCGCCGGACTGGGCGGCCAGTTGGGCATCCAGTGCGCGCATTTCGCCGATGACCGCCTTAATGGTAACGCCCCCTTCCCGGGCCATTTTCCGGCCGATCAGGTCATTGGCCTGAATGCCAGTGGTGCCTTCGTAGATGGCCGTAATCCGGGCATCCCGCAAGTGCTGGGCGGCACCGGTTTCTTCTATGAAGCCCATGCCCCCATGCACCTGCACCCCGGTGGAAGCCACCTGGATACCGGTTTCCGTGCTCCAGCCCTTGACTACCGGGATCATCAGATCCGCAAAGGCCTGGGCCTTGGCCCGGGCTTCCGCGTCCGGATTGGACTTGGCGTTATCCAGAGCACCGGCCACCACGTAAGCCAGGGTACGGGTGGCTTCCGTGAGGGAGCGCATGCTCATGAGCATGCGGCGTACGTCCGGATGCTTGATGATGGCCACCTTGGGCCCGCCCTTGACGCCCAGTTCCGTGCCTTGGATACGTTCCTTGGCATAGACGGCGGCC
Organism: Azospira inquinata; assembly: GCF_018905915.1. NCBI lineage: Bacteria > Pseudomonadati > Pseudomonadota > Betaproteobacteria > Rhodocyclales > Rhodocyclaceae > Azospira > Azospira inquinata. The sequence continues at coordinate 3,104,639 of NZ_CP064782.1, read as the reverse complement.
CGTTGGTAGGCCCGTTCGCACTGGGCCACGCCTTCCAGGCCCACAGCAAAGCGGGCTGCGTTCATCATCACGAACATGTATTCCAGGCCGTGATTTTCTTCCCCCACCAAATAGCCGATGGCGCCACCGTTGTCACCGAAGGCCATGACGGCGGTGGGGCTGCCGTGGATGCCCAGCTTGTGTTCGATGGAGACGCAGTAGGCGTCATTTCGTTCGCCCAGGGAACCGTCGTCCTTGACCATGAACTTGGGCACCACGAACAGGGAAATGCCCTTCACCCCTTCGGGGGCGTTGGGCGTCCGAGCCAGCACCAGGTGCACCACATTTTCCGTCATGTTGTGGTCGCCGTAGGTGATGAAAATCTTTTGCCCGAACACCTTGTAGCTGCCGTCACCCACGGGTTCGGCCCGGCTGCGCACGGCGGCCAGATCGGAGCCCGCATTGGGTTCGGTCAGGTTCATGGTGCCAGTCCATGTGCCATCCACCATCTTGGGCAGGAATTTCTGCTTCAATTCGTCGGAGCCGGCGGTGAGCAGGGCTTCAATGGCGCCCGCCGTCAACATGGGGCACAGGGCGAAAGCCATGTTGGAAGACTTCCACATTTCATTGACCGCCGTGGCCACCAGCTTGGGCAGGCCCTGGCCGCCGTATTCCGGGTCACAGGGCAAGGCCGTCCAGCCGTTTTCGGCGAACTGCAGATAGGCTTCCTTGAAACCAGCGGGCACGGTAACCGCCTTGTCGGCCCAATGGGCACCTTCCTGGTCACCGGAGAAATTGATGGGGGACAGAACGTTGGAAGCAAACTTGGAGGCTTCCTCCAGAATGGCGTCCACCACGTCCGCATCCACTTCCTCGTTGCCCGGCAGTTGCAGGACCTGATCCAGACCGGCCAGTTCCTTCATGACAAACTGCATGTCGCGGAGGGGGGCAATATATTCGCTCATTAAAGCTATCTCCTCTGTATTAAATGGTTGTGCTTATTTCTTGGCGAGATACACCGAGTCGTCGAAGGTCCACACCCATTCCGGGCGATAGACCACCAACAGGGTCAGGACCATGCCGGCCAGCCAGGCTTCCGAAAACCCCAACAAAATGAAATAGGGCAGGAAGTCCTCGCTGAGTTTTTCCAGGGTGTAAGCCCCAGCCAGGGCCAACACGCCGGAAGCGGCCAGCCCGGTCCCAAGGATCATCAGGGCGGAGCCGAAGAAACCGTTGGCAAAAATGTACACAAACAGGTTTTTCGGCAGTTTCCGATCGGTAAACCGGTAGATGGCGTAGGAAATCCCCACCGGAACCGCCCCCATCAACAACGCATTCAGGCCGAAACTGGCCCACCCCGCCGCACCGTTCATCGTAATCCCGGCCAGTACCAGGGTCAGGCCGATGAAGGCCAGAGCGGGGCCGAATTCCAGGGTAAAGACCATGGCTCCCAAAAGATGCAGATTGAGGCCCGGGGAAACCCCGGCTTTCATGCTCCACAGCACGGTGAGGCTCACCGCCGTGCCCAGCCAGACGTTGGACTGGATGTTGTCCCCCAGGCGCCGCCAGGGGGCGCGCCAGATAGCCAGGCCGAGTACAAAAACAAACAGCCCCCAGCCCCCCTCGTACCAGAGGGGGGCAAGGAGGCTGTCGGGCAGGTTCATAGCCTGCAATCCCGGGGGAACGGATCAGAGCGCCGCCGTGAGTTCAGGCACCGCTTCGAAGAGGTCCGCCACCAGGCCGTAGTCCGCCACTTGGAAAATGGGGGCATCCGGATCTTTGTTAATGGCCACAATGACCTTGGATTCCTTCATCCCGGCCAAATGCTGAATGGCGCCGGAAATACCTACGGCCACATACAGCTCGGGAGCCACGATTTTGCCGGTTTGGCCCACTTGGTAGTCGTTGGGTACAAACCCCGCATCCACGGCAGCCCGGGAGGCGCCTTGGGCGGCACCCAGCTTGTCGGCCAGGGGGTCCAGCACCTTGTGGTAGTTTTCCCCGCTGCCCACACCCCGGCCACCGGATACGATGATCCGGGCGGCAGTGAGTTCAGGCCGTTCGCTCTTGGTGATTTCCCGGGAGACCAGCTTGGACTTGCCCGTGTCAGCCACGGCAGCCACCGTTTCCACAGGAGCGGCACCGCCTTCGGCTACGGCGTCAAAAGCCGTGATACGCACCGTGATGACCTTGACGCTATCGGCGGATTGCACCGTGGCCAGGGCATTGCCCGCATAGATGGGGCGCACGAAGGTATCGGCGGATTCCACCCCGACGATGTCGGAGATTTGGGCTACGTCCAGCAGGGCGGCCACCCGGGGGGCAAAATTCTTGCCGCAGGTGGTGGCGGCAGCCACGATGTGGCTGTAGCCGGTGGCCATGGAAATCACCTGGGCGGCCAGGTTTTCAGCGGTTTGGTCGGCAAACTGGGGAGCATCGGCCAGCTTCACCTTGGTCACCCCCGCCAGCTTGGCGGCTTCCGCCGCCACGGCGGCGCAACCGGCGCCTGCCACCAGCACTTCGATGTCGCCACCGATTTTGGCGGCGGCGGCAACGGCGTTCTTGGTCGCCGCCTTCAGGGATTGATTGTCGTGTTCGGCAATAACCAGAATAGCCATTAGATCACCTTCGCTTCGTTCTTCAGCTTATTCACCAGGGTGGCCACGTCGGGCACCATCACCCCCGCCTGCCGCTTGGGCGGTTCGCTGACCTTGAGGGTCTTGAGACGGGGCGTCACATCCACGCCCAGGTCCGCCGGCTTCAGGGTTTCCAAAGGCTTTTTCTTCGCCTTCATGATGTTGGGCAGGGTGGCGTAGCGGGGCTCGTTGAGGCGCAGATCCGTGGTTACCACAGCGGGCAGCGCCAGCTCCAGGGTTTCCAGGCCGCCATCCACTTCCCGGGTCACCGTGGCTTTACCGTCGGCCACCACCACTTTGGAAGCGAAGGTGGCTTGGGGCCAGCCTTGCAGGGCGGCGAACATTTGCCCGGTTTGGTTGGAGTCGTCGTCAATGGCCTGTTTGCCGAACACCACCAATTGGGGTTGTTCCTTGTCGGCCACCGCCTTGATCAGCTTAGCCACGGCCAGGGGTTGCAGGTCCGTGTCGCCGCTGTCGATCAGCACGGCCCGGTCGGCCCCCAGGGCCAGGGCGGTACGCAGGGTTTCCTGGCAAGCTGCGACCCCGGCGGAGACCACCACCACTTCCGTGGCGATACCGGCCTCTTTCAGGCGCACGGCTTCTTCCACGGCAATTTCATCAAAGGGGTTCATGGACATCTTGACGTTGGCGATATCCACGCCAGTACCGTCAGCTTTGACGCGTACCTTGACGTTGTAGTCCACGACTCGTTTTACTGGCACCAAGACTTTCAATGCATCCTCCTCAGGATCTGGCAGGTGTGAATCGTTATGGATTCGCGGCCCGGGTTTGCCCCCTGAACCGCGTCGAGATTGGCTCCCATACTTGCCAGTATGGCTCCGCATACGGTAGCGTATGGGGTATTCCCTGTCAATGAGTTCGCATGAAAAACGCCCCCATCAAAACCCGCTCCCAACTGGATCGCCGTGACTGGATCGAGCTGGCTACCCATGTACTGGCGGACCAGGGTCTGGATGGCCTGCGGGTGGAGGTGCTAGCCAAGCAGTTCGGCGTCACCAAAGGCAGCTTTTACTGGCACTTCAAGGATCGCCAGGACCTGCTCACCGCCGTGCTGGACACCTGGAAAGACGGGCGTATCCGGGACATCATCAAGCAGACCACGGCCCAGCCGGGCAAAGAGCGGGACCAGATTTACCACGTCATCGATGTGTATAGCGCCGCCCGCAGCCGCAAGGGAGTTTCCATTGAACTGGCGGTGCGGGAGTGGGCCCGTCGGGATGCCCATGCGGCGGCCATCGTGGCTGAGGTGGATAACTGCCGCCTGGAAAACGCCCGACGCCTATTCGAGGAATATGGCCTGCCGGAAGGGGAAGCCAAGGCCCGCAGCCTGTTGCTCTACGCCTACGTTTTCGGCCAGAGCCTGATGATTTACGACCGTTTCGACCCGTCCCCCGCTTCCCTGCGGACCTGGATCGCGGACCATATTGTGCGGGCCGAGGACCGCTAGGTCCGGCGCCCTTCAAGCCACCGTTTCCAGGGCCTCCACCCGCCCCTCCGCCACCCGTAGCTGGCGCCCGCAGCGGGCCGCCATGGCTGGGTCGTGGGTAACCAACACCAGGGTGGTGCCCTGCTCCCGATTCAGGCGGAACATCAGAGCCATGATCTGGGCGCCGGTGGCCTGATCCAGATTGCCCGTGGGTTCATCCGCCAGAATCAGGCGAGGCGCCGGGGCAAAGGCCCGGGCCAGGGCCACCCGCTGCTGTTCCCCGCCAGACAGGTGCTTGGGGTAATGATCCAGACGCTCCCCCAGCCCCACCCGGGTAAGCCATTCCCGGGCCAGGGCGGCAGCGTTTTCCACCCCGGACAGTTCCAGGGGGAGCAGTACATTTTCCAAAGCGGTCAGAGCGGGAAGCAGCTGGAAAGATTGGAAGACAAAACCCAGCAAACGCCCCCGCAGCCGAGCCCGGCCATCCTCATCCAGCGCCACCAGGGAAATGCCGTCCAGACACACCTGCCCTCCGCTGGGCTGATCCAGCCCCGCCAGAAGACCCAGCAGGGTAGACTTGCCCGAGCCGGAGGCTCCCACCACCGCCACGGTTTCCCCGGGGTCAATGGCAAAATTCACATCCTGGAGAATGGTCAAACGCCCTTCCCCATCTCCCACGGTTTTGCAAAGATCACGGACTTCCAACAAGGATTGACTGGACATGATGAAAAAATATCTGGGTTTGGATTGGCGATGGCTGGGGCTGGGCAGCCTCTGCCTGATTATGCCCCTGCTGGCCGCCGCCGGGGCGCCCGTGGTGCTCATCTACGGAGATTCCCTCTCCGCCGGCTACGGCTTGCCCCGGGAAGCAGCTTGGCCCGTGTTGCTGGAAAAGCGGCTAGCCCAGGCCCACCTGAATTACCGGGTGGTGAATGCCAGTATTTCCGGGGAAACCACGGCGGGCGGCCTAGCCCGGCTGCCCCGGGCCCTGGGGGAACACCGTCCGGCGGTGGTGATACTGGAATTGGGGGCTAACGACGGTCTCCAGGGCCTGCCCCTAGCGGCCATGAACCATAACCTGGAAGCCATGGCGGGCCTGGCCCGCCAGGCGGGTGCCCGGGTGTTGCTGGTGGGTATGCGCCTGCCCCCCAATTACGGAAGCTACGGGGAAGATTTCCGGCACAGTTACCCGGCCCTGGCCCGGCGCCTCAAGCTACCTCTAGTGGATTTTCTCCTGGCGGGCATGGCCGACCAGCCCACCCTTTTTCAGGCGGACGGTCTCCATCCCGTGGCCGCGGCCCAGCCCCGCATTCTGGATAACGTGTGGCAGAAACTGGGGCCGCTACTGAAGGGTGGGCGCTAGAACCCGAGCCCCAGGCTCAGGGTTCCAGATCCAGTCCGGCGCTGCCGGCCTCCAGATGGCCCACCACCCGGGCTTCCGGGAAACCGGCCTGGTGGAAGCAGGCCAACACCTGATCCCGGGACTCGGGGGCGCAGCTGACCAGCAGGCCGCCCGAGGTCTGGGGATCGGTAACCAGCTTCTGCTGCCACTCCGGCAAAGTGTCCGCCCCCCGAACCTGGGCCCCATAGGCGGCCCAGTTACGTCCCGAGGCGCCGGTCGCCAGCCCTTCCTGGGCCAGGGCGACGGCCGCCGGAATAAGGGGCAGATCGGCAAAGCGTACCTTGGCCCGCAGGCCCGCGCCCCGGCAGATTTCCAGCAAATGGCCGGCAAAGCCAAAGCCGGTTACATCGGTCAGACCATGAACGCCTTCCATCTGGGCCAGGTCCGGCCCCACCCGGTTGAGCCGGGTGGTCAGGGCCACCATGGTGGCGTAATCCTCCGGCGCCAGCCGCCCCTTTTTCAGGGCCGCAGAAAGAATGCCGATGCCCAGGGGTTTCCCCAGAATGAGCAAATCCCCCGGTCGGGCGTCCCGATTGCGGCGCAGCTCCCGGGGATGGACCACCCCCAGGGCCACCAGACCGTAGATGGGCTCCAGCACGTCGATGGAATGGCCTCCGGCGATGGGAATGCCCGCCTCCTGGCAGATGGCGGCGCCGCCGGCAAGAATGCGCTCAATGGCAGGCAGAGGCAGCTTATCCAGGGGCATGCCCACCACCGCTAGAGCAAAGAGGGGACGGCCGCCCATGGCGTAGACGTCGGACAGGGCATTGGTGGCGGCGATGCGGCCAAAATCGTAGGGGTCATCCACGATGGGGGTGAAGAAGTCCGTGGTGGCTACAATGGCCTGCTCGTCGTTGAGCTGATACACGGCCGCATCGTCGGAGGACTCGGTGCCCACCAGCAGTTGGGGAGGAATCAGGGCGCTGGGGGTGGCGGCCAGGATTTTTTCCAGCACCGCCGGAGAAATTTTGCAGCCGCAGCCGCCCCCGTGGGAAAAGGCGGTAAGTTTTATCGCCTCGGATGAATTAGTTTCGGACATACGCGTATCGGGACCCCACGGGCCGGAGTGACCTTAAGCCCTTGGAAGCCGGTAGAATCCCGCCTCAAAAATTATTAAGGAAAGTCCCTATCATGCAGCAATACGGGGTGGCGACCGTAGCACAGCTGGACCAGTTTGCGGAAATCATCGATGTCCGCACCCCCAGTGAATACGCGGAAGACCACATTCCCGGGGCCATCAACTGCCCGGTGCTGGACGACGCCCAGCGGGCGGAGGTGGGCACCCTTTATAAGCAGGTTTCCCCCTTTGAAGCCCGTAAGCTGGGGGCCGCCCTGGTAGCGGTAAATATTGCCCACCACCTGCGCCAGCAATTTGCTGCCAAGCCCAAGGAATGGCGGCCCTTGGTGTATTGCTGGCGGGGCGGGCAACGCAGCGGCGCCATGGAAATTATCCTGCGCCAGGTGGGCTGGAAAGCCTGCAAGCTGGAAGGGGGCTACAAGGCCTATCGGCACCGGGTGCTGGAAGGGCTGGATGAACTGCCCGGACGCTTTGCCCTTCAGGTCATCAGCGGCCCCACGGGCAGCGGCAAAACCCGGTTGCTCCAGGCCATTGCCCGGGAAGGGGGGCAGATTCTGGATCTGGAAGCCCTGGCCTGCCACAAGGGCTCGGTGCTGGGGCTTTGCCCCGGCCAGCAGCAGCCCTCCCAGAAAGCGTTTGAAACCGCCCTCTGGCAGCAGCTGGAAGCGTTGGACCCAGCCCGACCTCTATTCGTTGAAGCGGAAAGCCGCAAGGTGGGTCGCCTGGCCTTGCCCACTGCCCTCCTCACTGCCATGGCCGCCGGACGCCGCCAGCCGGTGGCTGTGCCCATGGAAGCCCGGGTCGCCTACCTGCTGGAGGACTACGATTATTTCCTTACAGACCAGGAGGCCCTGCTGGCCCGCCTGGAACGGCTCAAGGAACTGGTGGGCAAGGAGGTGCTGGGGCGCTGGCAGTCCCTCATTGCCACAGGGGACTGGCCCGCCCTGGTAGCCGATCTCCTACAGCGCCACTACGACCCCCTCTATCAGCGCTCCCTGCGCCACTACGGGCCGGAGAACGGGAAGGGAGCCGCCCCCCTGGTGCTGGACAACCTGGACGGGGCCACCCTGACCCGGGCCGCCCGGGAACTGCTAGCCGCCAGCGCCGCCTTTTAAGGTCGGCGCCCGCCCTTCCCCCGCTCCCGATACGGGCCGCCGGGCGCAGAGGCGCTGCAATACCTGGTGCCGCCCGGCCACGGTCACCGGGCCTTCCTGAAAATCCTCCACCACCAGCCCGGCGGACAGGGCCCAATCCCCCAATTCCCCGGGTTGGAGTAGGTGTTCCGCCCGGCGGGGCGGCCCCAGGGCTTCCTGGCCCACCATGAAGGTTTCGTAAAGCAGAACGCCTCCGGGTTTCAGGGTGGGGCCTAAATGGGGCAGCAAAGGGCGATGGAGATAACGGCTCACCACCAGGGCGTCAAAGAGGTCCCGTTCCCAGGGCCAGGGCGCTCCCTCCAGGTCCGCCCAGAATGGCTGGATGCCCGGAATACCTTCCAGGCTCGCCAAAGCCTCCCGGTCTTGATCTGCCGCCACCACCCTTAGCCCCCGGGCCGCCAAATAACGGGCGTGGCGCCCCCGACCACAGGCCAGATCCAACACCCGGCTGCCGGGCGCCAGATCATTCCCATGGGCGACGATCCAGGGCGACGGCTCCCCTAAGGGGGTAGGCCTAGCCTTCTCCCCCTCGGACACGGAATTTCCATTAGACTTCAATTGCTTTCCCCTGCTGACGTAAAGATGGAGGCGTGATAAATTTTTGCGCTGCACCATACAATAAAAATACCGGGGGAGTTTCACCCGGGCCCCACCGGAGCGGACGGCCACCCAGCCGCCACCCTTTCGCCACTGCCGACCCATAGGTGAATCATGCTGGAACAACACTACCTGACGAGCCTTTTCGAGCCCAAAGCCGTCGCCGTCATCGGCGCCTCCGACCGGGAAGGGTCGGTGGGTAACGTCATTTTGCGCAATCTCCTGGAAGGGGGCTACCAGGGACGCCTTTACCCCATTAACTCCAAGCACGAAACGGTGCAAGGCTTACAGGCCTATAAATCCATAGAGGAAATCGGTGCTCGGGTAGAGCTGGCGGTGATCGCCACCAAGCCCCGCAGCGTACCGGAAATCGTGGAGCAGTGCGGGCGTAGCGGGGTCAAGTTCGCCATCGTTATTACCGCCGGTTTTGCCGAGGCGGGCCATACGGGGGCGGCCCTGGAACGGAAGATGTTGGAAATCGCCCGCAGCTACAACGTGCGCATCCTGGGCCCCAACTGTCTCGGCCTCATCCGTCCCGCCATCAAGCTCAACGCCACCTTCGCCCAGGTGTCCGCCAATCCGGGCAATCTGGCTTTGGTGTCCCAGTCCGGCGCCCTCTGTTCCGCCATCCTGGACTGGGCCAAGGTGAACGGGGTGGGCTTTTCCTCGGTCATTTCCCTGGGGGGCTCCAGTGACATGGATTTCGGGGAAATTCTGGATTACCTGGTCTATGACCACCGCACCCACTACATCCTGATGTACGTGGAAGGCATCCGCAACGCCCGGCGCTTCATGAGTTCCCTCCGCTCGGCGGCCCGCATCAAGCCCATTATTCTGCTCAAGGCCGGGCGCTACGCCTCCGGTTCCGCCGCCGCCCAGGTCCATTCCGGGGTAGCCGCCGGCTCGGACGCCGTATTTGACGCGGCCATCAAACGGGCCGGAGTGGTACGGGTTCGGAATATCGGCCAGCTGTTCTACGCCGCCCGGGGGCTGGCTTCCAAATTCCGTCCCGGCGGCAACCGGCTGCTGATCATGACCAACGGGGGCGGCCCCGGCGCCATGGCGGCGGATCGGGCCACGGAGCTGGGCATTCCCCTGGCCACCCTGGCGCCCCAGACCGTCACCGCCCTAAACGGGGTGCTGCCCCCCAACTGGTCCCACGCCAATCCGGTGGATATTGTGGGGGACGCCACCCCGGAACGTTACCGGGACGCCATTCTGGCCTGTACCCAGGCGGAAGAAATCGACGGCCTACTGGTCATGCTCACCCCCCAGGCCATGACCCAGCCGGAGGAAGTGGCCCGGGCGGTGATCAGCGCCAGCGAAACCTGCGCCAAGCCCATCGTCGCCTGCTGGATGGGGGAAGAACACACCCTGGCCTGCCGCCGCCTACTCACGGAGGCGGGCATTCCCGCCTTCCGCATGCCGGAAACGGCGGTGGATCTGTTCTCCCACATTTCCACCTACTACCGTAACCAGAAGCTTCTGCTGCAAACCCCGGACCCGGCGCCCCGTCAGGCCAAGAGCGAGACGGAAGGGGCCAAGATGCTGATCGAGGCGGTGCTATCCGAACGGCGCAAGGTGCTCTCCGAAATGGAATCCAAGTCCGTGCTCCGGGCTTTCAAGGTGCCCGTGGCCCAGACCATGGTGGCCCGCACCCCCACGGAAGCCCTGCTCCTGGCGGAACAGATCGGTTTCCCCCTGGCCATGAAGGTGGATTCCCCCGACCTCTCCCGCAAATCCGAGGTGGGCGGGGTGCGCCTCAACATTGCCAACGCGGCGGCGGTGCGCAACGCCTATCACGACATCATCGACACGGTCGGCCGCAACGTGCCCGACGCCCGGATCAACGGGGTTTCCATCGAACCCTTCGTGGCCCGACCCCATGGTCGGGAACTCAAGGTGGGGGTGCTGCGGGACCGGATTTTCGGGCCCGTTATCACCCTGGGAGTGGGCGGGGCGGAATGCGAAATTTTCGGTGACACGGCCATCGCCCTCCCCCCCCTGAACAGCTATCTGGCCCAGGACCTGATCCGTTCCACCCGGGCCGCCCGGCTCCTGGAAAATTACCGCAACATGCCCCCGGCCAATCTCCAGGCCTTGGAGGACGTGCTGCTGCGCATTTCCCAGATGGTCTGCGAATTGCCCTGGATTCAGGAACTGGACCTCAATCCCCTGATCGTGGATGAAAACGGCGCGGTGGCCGCCGACGCCCGTATCGTCATCGACTACGCGGCCCCGGCGGATGACCGCTATTCCCACATGGCCATCCACCCCTACCCTTCCCACCTGATCGACGACTGGGTGCTGCCGGATGGCCAGATCGTGACTCTGCGGCCCATCCGCCCGGAAGACGCGGAAATGGAAAAGGAATTCGTCGCCCAGCTATCCGAGGAAAGCAAGTACTACCGCTTCATGGACACCCTGCGGGAATTGACCCAATCCATGCTGGTACGCTTTACCCAGATCGACTACGACCGGGAAATGGCCTTTGTGGCCGTCACGGAAAAGGAAGGCAAGGAGGTCCAGATCGGGGTGGCCCGCTACGTCTCCAACCCGGACGGGGAAACGGTGGAATTCGCCCTGGCGGTCTCGGACCAATGGCAGAAACACGGTATTGGCCGCCGCCTCATGGCCGCCATCGTGGATTGCGCCCGCAGCAAGGGCTATCGGGCGGTGGTGGGGGACGTACTATCGGGCAATGCAAAAATGTTCAAACTCATGACCAGCTTAGGCTTCGCCGTTCATCCCCATCCGGAGGATTCCACCGTAAAACGGGTGATTCTCAGCCTGCAAGACTAACCGTTCCAGGGGGTGGGCCCGTCGGCACCGGAGGTGGCGACCCGGGTTCCCGCCCCCGCCAATGCAAAAGGCCGGTAACCCGAAGGGGCAACCGGCCTTTTTTTGCCATCTCCCCGACCTGGCGGGGAACGGGATTACTTGCTGTTCACGTCGTAGGGATAGGATTTCTGGGCCACCTTGGCCGCCTGAAAACCGGCCTGTTCGGCGGGGGAAAGATCCTTGTCCCACCACAGGGCCCGGCCCTGGCGCTGGTCTTCCACCCATTCCGGGTGCTGGGCCAGCTGCTCGCGCATGAACTTGGTGTGTTCGGATTCGTAAATCGCCATGGGTCTATGTCCGGAAAGCAGTAAAGAAGGAGGCATTATAACCGGCTTGCCCCCGCCCCAGCGGGAACGGAACGGCAGGGCGCTCCCCGGGTACGAGCTTCCTGCCCCCGGGAGCCGCCCTGAGGGCCTCACCGCCTCATTGATAAACGATGGGCCGGGCACTGCCGGCGCAGTAATCATCCAGAAAGGCGTCAATAGTCTCCACCTCCGGCGTTTCCGTCGCCACGGCCTCTATGGAGGCCTTGAAGCAAAGCGCCTGGGCGCCCTGAATAAACAGGCTGCGCTGCCCCTCCTTGTCCAGCAGTTCATAGCCCTGCTGGGCCGGATAGGCCAGGACCGAATAGGATTCGCTGTTATAGACCAGGTTCAGCATTGTGTACCTCCAGCTTCTCTAGGGGAAAACCGGGCGCGGGGAACGCCTTCTACCCTCCCCAGGTGGAGGCGGTCACCGGGTTTTCAAGGGGGAGGAAAAAGGGGCGGAGTGGGGCGCCCGAGCCACCATGTCCACGTCATTTCCCTGTAACGGGGAAGGGGTAGAAAAGACCCTACCCCCTTCCCTTGGAGCACAGCCATGTACTATATCAATCCCAACGCGGGCACCCTGAGCCTGAACGCTATCGACCATTTCGCCGGGCTGGTGCATCTGGCTCTGGATCAGGGAGAACGGGCCCTGACCGTAGTGCGGTCAGCCCAGGAAGATTGCCTCTCCAACCTCTCCCGGCACAGCCAGGAAAATGCCCCGAACCTCTCCCATGCCCTGGGGGAAAGCCTCAAGGACCACGCCATCCAGTTTTCCCAGGATTGGCTGGATACCTGGATCAGCGCCCAGGAACAACTGATCCAGTCCTTTGAATCCCAGGCCCACGGCATTAACGAATATCTGGCCTACAGCATCGACAAGGCTAGCCGGGCCACCCCCCAGGAAATTCTGCCCGCCGTACAGTTGATTCAGGAAACCGTCACCAGCCTGAGCGACACCGCGGCCAAGGTCACGGAAGGCCTGGAAGAGTCCCTGGATGCCGCCACGCCCCGAGGCCGCCGCCCCAGCCGTAGCCACTGATCTGCCCCCCCCTTTGCTGTACCCTCCTTTTCCGCCCCTTCGGGGGCTTTTTCTTGTCTCTCCATGGCTTCAAGGGGTAAGGGCCACAAAAAAGGGACGCCTGGGCGTCCCTTTTTGCCTACTGGATTCCGGAGGATTCCAGCATCAGCCCCCCTTGGCCTGATTCCGCCCCACTCCCAAGGCGGTAAACACGGCGCAGGCCTGGAACAGGGCTACCCCCACCAGCACCCCGGCAAACGCCCCCCGGTCCATGAAGGGGCCAAACAGCAGGGGCGCCAGGGCCTGACCGGAATCTAGGCCGGAATAGACAAAGCCATAGACCCGGCCATAGGCCTGGTGTCCGAAACGGGCCGCCGCCGCCCGGCGCACCAGCAAATCCCGGGAAGGCCCGGCCAGACCGGTGCAAAAGCCCATGGCCGCCATGACGGGCAGCACCGCCATGGGCGGTATCCAACCGGAGGCCAGCACCAGGGCCAGGAGCGCCGCCACCACCAGCAGGGCGGCAATACGCCGGTCGTGGGCCACCGTGCCCCCGGCGAAAAAGCCCCCGACCCCGATCCCCGCCGCGCCCCCCAGCAGGAAAGCGGTCAAAGACGAGGCGGCCAGGGCCAAGGATAGGCCGTAGACCCGCTCCAGCACCGGGGTACCGAAATTCTGAAAGGCGCCAAAGGCCGCGGTGGTGAAAAAGAAAAAGCCAAAGCATAGCCACACCGCCCCCACCTTGAGGAAGGCAAAGGGGGAATCCCCCTGGCCGGCCTTGGCCGCTTCCGGGCTCAGGGCCGGGGTAGCCAGATGGCGCCGCCAGATGAAGAGAATCACCAATACCGCTACTCCCAGCAGAGCCGCCCCCAGAGCCGCTATACGCCAACCCGCCAGGGTGGCCAGCCCGGTCATAAAGGCCGGGGCCGCCGCCCAGCCCAGGTTGCCGGACAGGCCGTGGATGGAAAAGGCGTGACCCAACCGGGCCGGGGACACCCGCCGGTTCAGCAGGGTGAAGTCACAGGGGTGAAAAACCGCATTCCCTGCCCCCGCCAGGGCCGCAGAAAGAAACAGGGCCCAGACTCCGGGGGCCGCCGCCAGTACCAGACCAGCGGCAATCAGGCTGCCCACCCCGCAGAACAGCACCCGCCGGGCACCCCAGCGGTCCACGGCAAAGCCAGCCAGAGCCTGACCGCAGCCGGAGACCACAAAAAACAGGGTCATGGTTACCCCGATCTGGGTAAAGCTGAGGGAGAAATCCTTCATCAGCCAGGGAAACAGGGGCGCCAACAGCAGGTGGAAAAAGTGGGAAACCCCGTGGGCAAAGCCCACCACGGCGATAATGCCCCCGTCCCGGCGCCCCTCCGGGGCGTCGTTGGCGGAAGCGGCAACAGCAGCGGTCATGGATCTATCCTCGTAATCGGCCCAGGGCAAAAAAGCCCTTTTCTTGACCCGTCTATGCTACCTGGGAAAGGCTTGGCAAAAACAAAGCAATTGGACAATAATTATCGCATCCACGCCAAATCCAGTGCCATGGCCCGCCAAACCTTCCCCAATCTCCATCGTCGCCCCCCCAGCCCGGAAGACCCGGTCACGGTCAATCTCCGCCAGGGGGCGGCGGATATGGAAATTCCCTGGCACAGCCACCCCTGGGGCCAGTTCGCCTATCCGGTGGCGGGCACCATCCGGCTCTCCACGGAAGATACGGCCTGGATCGTCCCGCCCTACCGGGCCATCTGGATTCCCGCCGGGGTGGTGCACCATCTGGTGACCCTGGGGGAAGTGGAGTTGCGCACCCTGTACGTGGATGGGGCCAAATCCCCCCTGCCGGAAAAAACCTGCAAGGTGGTGGCCGTCTCCCATCTGCTGGGGGCGTTGAGCGAGGCCCTGGTAACCACACCGCCCCCGGAAGAGCCCCGCCGCACCATGATCCAGACCCTGCTCCTGGAGGAGCTGCGCCAAGCCCAGCCCCTGGCCCTGGGGCTGCCCATGCCCCGGGACCGGCGCCTCAAGGCCCTCTGCGACGCCCTCCTGGAAAATCCGGCCACGGAACGCCCCCTGGCGGACTGGGCCGCCCAGGTGGGGGCCAGCCCCCGCACCCTGAACCGGCTGTTTCAAAGCGAACTGGGCATGAGCTTCGGGCTCTGGCGCCAGCAACTGCGCCTCTCCCGGGCCGCCACCCTGGTGGCCCAGAACCTGCCCCTGGCCCAGATCGCCAATGAACTGGGCTACGCCAGCCCCAGCGCCTTTACCGCCATGTTCAAGCGGGCCTTCGGCGTTCCTCCCAGCCAGTTTTTCCGCTCCCAGCCTTAGTTCGGCCCCGGCTTCTCTCCAGAAGGCCAGAGTCTCATCGGCCCCTTCCCAGCCAACATCAGAGAAGGGGGCGGGCGTGAGCACCCCAGCAAGCGAGCCCCTTTTTGTTTACTAGACGACCGGTCTAATTTTATTTAGACTGGTGCCCATGAATACTTCATCCCTCCCCCACCCGGACACCCGGGAGCACATTCTGGAAATAGGGGAAGCCATTATTCTGGGCAAAGGTTTCGCCGCCGTGGGACTGGCGGAAATCCTGGGCAGCGCCCAGGTGCCCAAGGGCTCCTTCTACCATTACTTCCGCTCCAAGGAACAGTTCGGCACCGCCCTGCTGGAGCGGTATTTCGACCGCTATCTGGCCGACCTGGACCGGCTGCTGACCACCCCCCAGGCCGCCACCGGCCTGCTGGACTACTGGGAAAGCTGGCGCCGCCACCAGGGAGGCTGCCGGGCCGAGGAACAATGTCTGGTGGTAAAGCTGTCCGCCGAGGTAGCCGACCTGTCCGTGGCCATGCGGGAAGCCCTGGATCAGGGCACCCGGCGCATCATAGCCCGCCTGGCGGAAGCCCTGGCCACCGGGCAAAAAGATGGTTCCCTGCCCGCCCTGGCAAATCCCTCGGCCACCGCCCTGGAGCTTTACGCCCTGTGGCTGGGCGCCAGCCTGCTCACCAAGCTACGCCTGGATGCAAGCGCCCTGGACCAGGCCATGGCCCTTACCCGTTCCCGCCTGGGTCTTCCTCCGACCCAGGCTTAGCTTTCCGGACCGCCCTGCGGTCCGCCCCTTTCCCCCTACAGGAGACTGCCATGCAGAACTTCGACTATTACAACCCCACCCACATCATTTTCGGCAAAGGCCGCATCGCCGACCTGGACAAGCAGGTCCCCGCGAACGCCCGGGTCCTGATCACCTACGGCGGCGGCAGCGTGCGCAAAAACGGCACCCTGGACGAGGTCAAAGCCGCCCTGGGTCAGCGCCATGTGCTGGAATTTTCCGGTATCGAACCCAATCCGGCCTATGAAACCCTGCTGCCCGCCGTGGAACTGGTGCGTCGGGAAAAAATCGACTTCCTCCTGGCCGTGGGGGGCGGTTCGGTGATTGACGGCACCAAATTCATCGCCGCCGCTGCCTGCTACGCGGGCGATCCCTGGGAAATTCTCACCAGCCATGGCGCCAAGGTCACCGGCGCCCTGCCCCTGGGCACCGTGCTGACCCTGCCTGCCACCGGCTCGGAAATGAACAACGGGGCGGTGGTAACTCGCAAGGAGCTAAAAGCCAAGCTGCCCTTCCTCCACCCCGCCGTTTATCCCCGCTTTTCCGTGCTGGACCCCACCAAGACCTTTACCCTGCCTCCCCGCCAGATTGCCAATGGGGTGGTGGATGCCTTCGTCCATGTCATGGAGCAGTACCTGACCTACCCGGTGAATTCCCCGGTCCAGGACCGCTTTGCCGAAAGCCTGCTGCAAACCCTGGTGGAAATCGGGCCCCAGGCCCTGGCCAATCCCCAGGATTACGACATCCGGGCCAATGTGATGTGGACCGCCACCCTGGCCCTGAACGGCCTCATCGCCTGCGGCGTGCCCCAGGACTGGGCCACCCACATGATCGGCCATGAACTCACCGCCCTTTACGGCATGGATCACGGCCAGACCCTGGCGGTGGTGCTGCCCGCCATGATGGATGAACGGCGCCAGGCCAAGGAAGCCAAGCTGCTCCAGTACGGGGAACGGGTCTGGGGTATTCGGGAAGGTAGCGTGGCTGCCCGTATTGACGCCGCCATCGCCAAAACCCGGGAATTCTTTGAGGCCATGGGCACCAAAACCCGCCTGGCGGATTACGGAGTGGGCCAGGATGGGGTGGATCAGGTCATCGCCCAGTTGCAAACCCACGGCATGACGGCCCTGGGGGAAACCCGGGAAGTGACGCCGGAAGTGAGCCGCCGGGTGCTGGAACGGAGCCTCTAAGCCCCATTCCATCGCCGGAGCCCGGGGCCGCCCCGGGTTCCTCCCCATGGCGCCGGGAGTTTCCCCGGCGTTTTCCGTTTCCCCGGGGCCAGGCCCCATGGTCCGGCCCGGCTCGGGGTAAAATGCCCGCCCGGCCCAGCCACCCCTATCCCCTCTGATCGCCCGTTATGACCGAATTACCCGATTACACCGATTTCAATGGCCTGGAGGCCGTCCATCTCCAATCCCCGGACGGGGCCAAGGCCGTCATTACTCGCCAGGGCGCCCAGCTGGTGTCCTGGATTCCCGCCGGGGGCAAGGAACAGCTCTATCTCAGCCCAGATTCCTTTTTTGAGCCGGAAATGGCCATCCGGGGCGGCGTGCCCATTATCTTTCCCCAGTTCGCCGACACCGGCCCCTTCCACCGTCACGGCTTCGCCCGGCTCCTGCCCTGGCGCCTCAGCGAACTCCGGGAAGACGGTAAGTCCGTGCTGGCGGTCTTTACCCTGGAGGCGGACGAGGTGAGCTACGGCTACTGGGCCCATCCCTTCAAGGCCGAATTCACCGTAGCCCTGGAAGGCCAGCGCCTGGACATGGAACTGGAAGTGGAAAACCCGGACCAGGAAGAGGGAGAACCCTTCAGCTTCACCGCCGCCCTGCACACCTACCTCAAGGTCAAAGAGGTGGAAGAAAGCACCCTCACCGGGCTTCACGGCGCCACCTACCTGGACCGGTGCGACCTCCAGGAATACCGGGATACGGGCACGGAGCTTCAGGTGGAAGAAGAGGTGGACCGGCTCTATCCGGGCATAACCAAGCCCCTGATGCTGCAAGACGGGGACCGGACCCTGGGCATTTACGCGGAAGGCTTCCCCGATCTGGTGGTGTGGAATCCCTGGGAAGAAAAGTGCGGGGCCATGGACGACATGCCTCCCAGCGGCTTTCGCTACATGCTTTGCGTGGAAGCCGCCGCCGTAGCCCAGCCCATCGAACTGGCCCCGGGGGAAACCTGGTGGGGCCGGCAGAGCCTGGTGGTGGTCTGAAGCCGCATTTAGGCAAGGGGAAAGGGGCGTGGCTGAAGCCCCTGGGATGTCCCACGGGCCCTCGTGCCACGCTTTTCCCTATGTTTCCTAGCCCCCCCCTTAGCAGGGGTGACGGCATTTAGCCCATCGTCCTGCGCCCCCTAGAAAGGCGAACGCCCCTATTCCCGGGAGTCGTCCCCCGTTTCCCGGGCGGGCCCCATTCCCGCCAGCCGGGCCAGCAGGGTTTGCAGCCGGACCATCTCTTCCGAACTCAGGGCGTGGCGCATCCAGGCTCCGGTCGCCGCCACCAGATCCGCCATGGCGGCTTCCACTAGCGCCCGTCCCGCGGGGGTAAGAGACACGGGCTTTACCCGCAGATCCCCCTCCTGACGGGAGCGGGAAACCAGCTCCCGCCGCTCCAGCTGGGCCAGCACCTTGGTCAGGCCACCGGAGGTAATGAGCATGCGGGCCTGAATCCGGGAGGGGGTCAGTTCAAAGCGCCCTTCCCCCCTGCTCCCGTCCTTCTCCTGCCCCCCGTTACGTAGGGTGGCCAGCACATCCAATTCCGCCTGACTCAGGCCGTGTTTCGCCAACAGGGGCCCCATGCGGGCCAGGGACTGACCCTGGGCCCATTGCAGGGTAAGGAACAGGGGCACCGCCAGGGGGTCCAGGGAAGAGTCCCAGGTATGGTGAGCGAGGCTTGGTTGGTTTTCCATGGCGGCTCCGCCCCCTTCTTTCCTGGTTTTTGTCACCGATTACAAAGAAATGTAGGGGGGTGTAAGGTTCTGCAAATTATCTTGCGAGAAAGATATTAGGACACTAGGCTGACCTCAGACTTAACGCAAGAGGCTTTGCCATGAAAACCCTGACCCGCAGCTTTTGGGCTGCCCTGACCGTACTCTTCCTGGCCTGGTGGATCACCGACCAGCCCGACTTCTCCCAACTGGGGGACTTTTTCGCCTGGCGCAAACTCCTCATGCAGGCCAGCGGCGTGGTACTCATGGGGGTCATGAGCCTGGCCATGATTCTGGCCGTCCGCCCCCTTTTCCTGGAACGACGCCTGGGCGGTCTGGACAAGCTCTATCGCCTGCATAAATGGCTGGGCATCAGCGCCCTGGTGCTCTCTCTGGGGCACTGGCTTCTGGCCCAGGGCCCCAAATGGCTGGTAGGTCTGGGCTGGCTCACCCGGCCCGCCCGCCATGGCCGCCCCCCTCTACCCGACGGCTCCTGGCAGCAGGTGCTGCAACACCTCCACGGCCCGGCGGAACAGGTGGGGGAATGGGCCTTTTACGCCGCCGCCCTGCTCATGATCCTGGCCCTGGTGAAATACTTCCCCTACCGGCGCTTTTTCCAGACCCACCGGCTTTTCCCCCTGGTGTACCTGGCCCTGGTCTTCCACAGCGTGGTACTGCTCAAGGCTGACTACTGGAGCGGCCCGGTGGGCCTGATCATGGCCCTGTTGCTAACCCTGGGCACGGTAGCCGCCTTCCTCACCCTGTTCGGCCGCCGGGCCGGACGGCGCCCCGTCACGGGCAAAATCCTGGCCCGGGAAGTACATCCGGAAAGTGGCGTCCTGAGTCTGGAAATCCAGGTTCCCCAGGGCTGGCCGGGCCATCAGGCGGGTCAGTTCGCCTATCTCACCTTTCACCATGAAGAAGGGGCCCATCCCTTCACCATTAGCTCCGCCTGGCACGGGGATGGGCGCTTACGCTTCATGATCAAGGCTCTGGGGGACTACACCCGGCGCCTGCCCCAGGAACTGGCCGTGGGCGACCCGGTGCGGGTGGAAGGCCCCTACGGTCAATTCACCTTCGGCGGCAAACCGCGCCAGATCTGGATCGGCGCCGGTATCGGCATCACCCCCTTCCTGGCCCGGCTGGACGCCCTCGGCTCCGCCCCAAAGCCTTCGGAAATCGACCTCTTCCACGCCACCGCCACCTATGACGCCAGCGCCGTGGAGCGGCTCACCCGGGCAGCAGCCCAGGCCGGAGTCAAGCTCCATCTGCTTTGGGAGCAACGGGATGGGCGTCTGGATGTGGAACGGCTCTGTCAGGTGGTGCCGGACTGGCAGCAGGCGGAAGTGTGGTTCTGCGGGCCCCAGGCTTTTGGCCGGGCCATGGAAACGGGTCTGAGGGGCCGGGGTCTGGCCGCCGGATGCTTCCACCAGGAATTGTTTGCCATGCGCTAAAAGGGCTGCCGGGCCCCGGGTTGTCACCGCCCCCCGGGGGAAACCGGGGTGGTTCCTCCGAGGTGCGTCCCTCCGGTCCAGGCCGTCCGGTGACTAGGAGGCCTGAATCCGGTTCCGCCCCCCGGCCTTGGCCCGGTAGAGGGCCTCGTCCATTCGTTTAAAGAGGCTGGTGGCGTCTTCGTCGGCCCGATACTGGGCGACCCCAATACTCACGGTCAGGGGAGGTAGATCGGGGCGGACCAGGCACTCCACCGCGGCACGCACCCCCTCGGCCAGTTCCTGGGCCCCCACCAGGTCCGTATGGGGGAGAAAGACCACGAATTCCTCCCCGCCCCAGCGGCACACCGCATCGCTTTCCCGGGTCCGGGCTTCCAGGGTGTGGGCCAGGAGCTTCAGCACTTCGTCGCCGATGTCATGGCCGTGACCGTCGTTGATGCCCTTGAAATTATCCGCATCCACCAGGAGCAGGCTGAAGGCCTCATGGTAGCGGCGGCTGTGGGACAGGGCCTGATCCACCAGCTGGAGAAACTGGCGCCGATTGCCCAGGCCGGTCAGAGCGTCCCGCAGGGCGGCCCGTTCCAGTTCCTGTTCCAGGCGCTTTTGTTCCGTAATGTCATGGATGATGCAGAGCATCAGACGCCGCCCGTCCAGTTCCAAAGGCCCGGCATAGGTCTGGACATGGCGGGTGCTGCCGTCCGCCAGGCGGTGCTCGAAATTGAGGGGTTTGTGGCCTCCGGGCAGCTTGGCCACCTCGTGCATGACGGGCACCACCTCCCGCCCCAGCACGTTGATTTCCCAGGTGTGCAGGGCGCAAAGCTGATCGTGGGTGTAGCCGTAGAAACCAGCGGCCGCCTGATTGGCATCCACAATGCGGCCATCCTCCTGGGGGTCGATAAGGAGCATGGGCGCCGTATTGGTGCGGAACAGGCGCTCGTAAAAGCCCCGCTCGTCCCGGCAATATTCCCGGGTGCACAAGCGCCCCAGGAGGGGCATGGCGCCGGGCACCCCGGGGACTTCCGTGTGGAGCCCCTCAAAAACGATCAACTCCCGACCCTGGCTGCGGGTCAGGGAAAGGCGGCAACTGATCGGCCCCGGTCGCCCGTGGCGGGCCACGGTGAGAATTTCCACAACCTGCTCGTCCCCCGCCAGGGCTGGCAGGTAGGCGGTCAAAATGCGCTGGGCGTGGGCCGAGTAGGCGCCGTGGCGCAGGCGTTCCAGGGTGGCTTCCCCGGTCAGTTGGCGAGCAGCACCGTTGGCAAAGACCAGTTCTTCCGGCTGGGGGGCGACCAGCCAGACCGGGGTTTTCAGGATATCCAGGGCATCCAGGGAAGGCATTGGGGAAAAACCGTAGCGGTTTGTATCGTTAAAGGCGGTTTTCCAGGAAAACCGGTGCCCCTGCGTTGGGGGACAGGGCGAGTCTACCGTTACGGGAGGGGTGACGCAAACCCAATAGGGTAAGAATTCTCTTATATATCAAAGAGATTTATCTTTATTCCGACCTTAACCCTAAGACCAATAGGGAGAAAAACGGCGTCCCTATTGGCGTTCCTGGCCCCCCTTCGCCCCTACCCGCCTTCACGGCCTCTAATGCTAGCCTGGCCCCTTGAGACCCTCCCTTCCCCTCAAGGGTGAAAGCGATAGGCGTCCCGGCCGCCCTGTTTGGCGGCATACATGGCCTCATCGGCCTTTTTCATCAGCTCCGGCACCCCGTCCCGACCATGGCGGGGGCGGATGGCAATGCCCATGCTCACCGTGGTCACCCGGTAATCTCCCCCTGCGGCAATGGGTCGCACCAGGGCATCCCGGATTTTTTCCGCGACCCGGACCGCGTCTTCCGGCGCCCCGATTTCGGAAAGAACGATGATGAATTCGTCCCCGCCCTGACGGGCCACTGTATCCCCTTCCCGCACACAGGCCTTGAGGCGCCGGGCCACCTCCCGAAGCAGTTGATCCCCGGCGTCGTGGCCCAGGGCATCATTGACCTGCTTGAAATTGTCCAGATCCAGGAACATCACCGCCAGGGCCCGCTTCTGGCGCCGGGCCTGGGCCAGGGCCAGTTCCAGCCGGTCCAGCAAGAGGCGCCGGTTGGGCAGGCCGGTGAGGGAATCGTAGTAGGCTAGCTGGCGCACCTCCTCCTCCCACTGCTGGCGCTCGATGGCGGTACCCACCCAGCGGCCCAGGAGATTGAGAAATTCCCGGTCCCCCTCGTCAAACTCCCGCTTGTAGGGATAAACCGAGGCAAAGCTCACCACCCCGTAAATCCGACCCCGCACCAGCACCGGCACGCCGATATAGGACTCCAGCCCCAGATAGCGGTAGGCGGGGTGATCCCGATAGAGGGAGCGCCCGGTCTGGCGCAGGGCCAGCACATCCCCCTGGGCCAGGGTCAGGCTGCAATAGGTCTGGGCCAGGGGCAGGCGCAGATCATCTGCCAGCACCCCGGGGGGCGAAACGTGGGATACCAGCCGCCCTTCCTCCCCTTCCACCGCCACAATCAGGCCGAATTCCAGGCCCAGATGGGCGGCGCCGATGGTCAGGGCGCGACGGAACTGTTCCGCCAGGGAAAGCTGGGTAAAGGCGGCAATTTCGTTCAGATGGCGCAGGCTGTTGCGCTGACGCAGTTCCACCTCTTCCAGGGCCTTGCGGGCGGTGCAGTCCCGCCCCACCACCACCAGGGCCCGGCGGCTGCCATCCGGATTAAAAAGGGGCACCCGGGTGACTTCGTAACTCAGGAGCTCCCGACCATCCGCCGTCGGTACCCGCTCCAGGGAATCGTGACGGCCGCCCTTTTCCCACGCCAACTGATCCTGGCTGTGGCAGACCACCAGGGCCTGGGCCCGGTCCGGTAGCATCCCGGCCAGCTCCAGGTCGGTTTTGCCCTGCCAGGCCACCCGGTCCAGGCCGAAGACTTCCAGGGCCACCCCGTTGGCTAGGCGCAGACGCCCTTCCCCATCCTTGAAAAACACCGGATCGGGCAAGGCGTCCAGCAGGGTTTTCAGTCGCTGATGATCGTCCACCGCCGGCTCCTTTGGGACGCCCCCACGTTTCCGCTGGCGCGTCAGCTATGACATTGAACTGATCGGCTTATTGTAGGCCAGGCGCCACCGGGTCTGTCCAGTCCGGGCCGCCCCGGGCCTTTCTCCACCCCTATCTCCCGGAGAAGGGCGGCCCCCAAGGCCTTCCGGAGGCCGACATCAGGGATGGCCGTCCCACTTCCGTTCCCCGGCAGGAATGGCTAGGGGCAACCAGTTTTCCGGGGGCGGCAGAGGGCAAGTGGCAAAGGGGGTAAAGGCGCAGGGCGGGTTATAGGCCCGGTTGAAGTCCAGGAGAATGCGCCCACCTTCAGGTGGCGGGCAATGGAGAAAACGGCCGCCCCCGTAGGTTTCCCGGCCACTACCCCACTCCCGGAAAACCAGCAGTACTCCGTCCGGCCCCACGCTTTGGGGCAGCAGTTGGTAGTCTTCCCCGGCCACGGTAAAGCGGGCCCCGTGATCCACGGTGACGGGCCGTTCCTCTCCCGTCACGTCGGGCACCAGCAGGGTCTGGGGCGGCTCCAGAGGCTCCCAGCGGCCCGTCAGGCGCCAGGCTGGATCAAAGGGATAGGTGGGCACCCCACCAAAGGGCCGGGTGGCGACCCAGTCCAGATCCCGCACCCGGACGCCCAGACGCTCCCCCCGGCGGATGAGGAAAAAGACCAGACCCCCCAGGCACACCCGGTCGGGCCGCCCCTCCCGATCATCCGCCAGGGGCTGGGCCCAGGGATCGGCGGGTACGGGGGAGCCATCCGCTGACGCAGCCGCCCCGGCCCCACCCGGCTCCCGCCGGGTTTCTCCGGGGGAGGCGGGGCGCCAATACACCCCCGCTTCCCCCTCCCAATCTAGGGCGCCGAGCCGGGCCGGGCCCCGGGGCAGGATCACGCTGTTTTCTCCGGCACTTCCCACCGGGTTGGCGCCCGGCTCCAGCCAATACAGGCCCGCCAGCCCCAGCCAGCTTTCCGGCCCGGATAGTTCGGCCTCACGGGCCTGGCGCCAGGCTTGGTGGCGGGCTTGAAGCTGGGCGGGGGTTTCCGCGTTAAGGTGAGTTGGGCTCATGGCAAGGGCAGAAATAGAAAGGGCCTGCTTTTGGGAGGGGCGCCCCTCGGATTTGGTTCCCCGGGGCCGTCCTCCTTGAGGGCAGGCCGCCCCCTCAAGCGCCGAAACGGGCCTTCAGATCAATACTGCTGCGATGCCCCACCTGGTCCCCGTTTTCCGCCAGCCAGCGCTTTCCCTCCTCATAGCCCTGGTCGTGGAGGGTGCGCAGGAAGGGCCAATCCACGGTGATTTTGGTGGCGCTGCCGTACTGGGCCTGGAGGCTATCCGCCTCAATGAGGTGGAAGCGGGTGGAAATGAGGCGCTGCTCCAGGCCCCCGGGGGCCCCGGGATGGGCTTGGGAAAAGGCGGTGACGTTGGCGAACATGAGCATTTCCCGGAGCACGCTGGTGTTGAAAGCCAGTTCCAGGGCCCGGGCCCGGATGGCATCGGCCCCCGTGGGCAATTCCCCAAAGCTGCGGGGGGCCAGGAGCACCAGCAGATTGTCTTTACTCTGGCATTCGTAAAACAGGGGAAAAACCGCCGGATTAGCCGAATAGCCCCCGTCCCAGTAGGGCTCCCCGTCAATTTCCACGGCGTGGTGGAGCATGGGCAGGCAGGCGGAGGCCAGCACCGTATCCACGCTCAACTCCCCGTTGCGAAAGAGGCGCAGCTTGCCCGTATTGGCATTGGTGGCGGCGAGGAAGAGACGTACTGGGCTATGGGTCTGGAGCCCGGCAAAGTCGATGCGCTCCACCAGCCGGTCCCGCAGGGGGTTGAAGTTGAAGGGATTGAGCTGATAGGGGGACAGGTACTGGGTCCAGTTGAGCATCATCCGGGTGGCGGGCAGGATGGGGGAATTGTCGTTGCCCAGGAAGGAAAAGGGCATTTCCAGGGGCAGCTCCATGGGCATATCCACGGAAATGGATTGCCAGAAGTCCGCCAGGGCCTCCCGGGCCCCGTCCCGGCCGCCCTGCATCAGGCCGTTGGCCAGTACCACCCCGTTCACCGCCCCGGCGCTGGTGCCGCTCACCCCCTCGAATTCAAAACGCCCGTCTTCCAGCAGGGCGTCCAGCACCCCCCAGCTATAGGCCCCGTGGGCGCCCCCGCCCTGCAAGGCCAGATTGATGGCGCGGGTTGCTGTACCGCTGTTTGCTACCGTTTCCACCATGCCGTCTCCTCCATGGAATTTCGGGTATTTCCGGATTGACGTTGCTCCGGTGCACTAGGATACTTCGCCCGGCGCCAAATCCGTGCATTTCGGCCCGGCCCCGGGATTTTCCCGGCCCAGGGGTCCGCCGAAACGGAACGGCATTTCCTTTCCGTCCCTCACAGGATTCTCCCATGCTGCAAAAGCTCTCCTCTTTCCCCGGCGTGCCCGGGCCCGTGGTGATTATTGTCATGGACGGCTACGGCCTGCCCAAAAACGATCTGGGCAGTGCCATCGCCGCCGCCCGCAAACCCACCCTGGACGGGCTCTTCGCCCACTATTCCAATGTGCGGCTGAAAGCCCACGGCACGGCGGTGGGCATGCCCTCCGACGACGATATGGGCAATTCGGAAGTGGGCCACAACGCCATCGGCGCCGGTCAGGTCTATGCCCAGGGGGCGGCCCTGGTGGCCCAGGCCATCGCCTCCGGCAGCCTCTGGCAGGGGGACGGCTGGCGCCAGGTGGTGGATGGAGTCAAACAGGGCGCCAACGGGCGGCCCGGGGTACTCCATTTCCTGGGGCTTTTTTCCGACGGCAATGTGCATAGCCACATCGACCACCTAAAGGCCATGGTCACCCAGGCCAAGGCGGAAGGCATTGCCACGGTGCGCATCCACGTGCTGCTGGACGGTCGGGACGTGCCGGAAACCAGCGCCCTGGACTATGTCACCCCCTTTGAAGCCTTCCTGGCGGATATTTCCGATGCCGGCTTCGATGCCCGAATCGCCTCCGGCGGTGGCCGCCAGGTCATTACCATGGACCGCTACGAAGCCAACTGGGCCATGGTGGCGGCGGGCTGGAAAACCCACGTGCTGGGCGAAGGGGAACAGTTTCCCTCTACCACGGCGGCCATCCAGGCCCTGCGCCAGAGCCACCCGGGCACCATCGATCAGGATCTGCCCCCCTTCGTCATCGCCCAGGACGGCCAGCCCCTGGGCCCCATCCAGGACGGGGACGGGGTGATTTTCTTCAATTTCCGGGGTGACCGGGCCATCGAAATCAGCCGG
This sequence comes from Azospira inquinata, assembly GCF_018905915.1. Taxonomy (NCBI): domain Bacteria; kingdom Pseudomonadati; phylum Pseudomonadota; class Betaproteobacteria; order Rhodocyclales; family Rhodocyclaceae; genus Azospira; species Azospira inquinata. The sequence goes on along the minus strand of NZ_CP064782.1, from coordinate 3,078,431 downwards.
GCCTTTGAAGAAGAACACTTCGACAAATTCGACCGGGTGCGCCATCCCCGGGTCACCTACGCGGGCATGCTCCAATACGATGGGGATTTGCAGCTACCCCGGCGCTATCTGGTAGCCCCACCGGCCATCCAGAACACCATGGGGGAATGGTTCGCCAAGGCCGGCGTCACCCAGTTCGCCTGCTCCGAAACCCAGAAATACGGCCATGTTACCTATTTCTGGAACGGCAACCGTTCGGGCAAATTTGAAGGGGAAACCACCCAGGAAGTGCCCAGCGACGTGGTGCCCTTTGAGCAGCGCCCCTGGATGAAATCCGCCGAAATCGCCGACGCCATGATCGCCGCCGTAAAAAGCGGGAAACACAAGGTATTGCGCTGCAATTTCGCCAATGGGGACATGGTGGGCCACACCGGCAACTTCCGCGCCGCCACCCTGGCCGTGGAAGCCGTGGATCTGGCCCTGGAACGCCTGCTCCCGGTCATCGACGCCGCCGGAGGCATTGCCCTGATCACCGCCGACCACGGCAACGCGGACGAAATGTACGAGCTGGACAAAAAAACCAAGCAACCGGCCAAGAACAAGGACGGCTCCTACAAAGCCAAGACCGCCCACACCCTGAACCCGGTGCCCCTGATCCTCTACGACAACGTGAGCGGCGGCAAGCTTTCCCTCAAGCAAACCGAACAGGCGGGCCTTTCCAACATCGCCGCCACGGTCGCCAACCTCATCGGTCTGGAAAAACACCCCAGCTGGGACGAAAGCCTGCTGGAAATCCGCTGATTGCTGCGCCTCCCCCACATCAAGCCCCGGCAGGTCCGGGGCTTTTTTATGCCAAATCACCCCCAAAAAGCGGAAAAACTCCAGTCCCCTCCAAAAAGCGCTAGAACGATTTAACTGTGACGAAAGTCACATTATTCCCATGCCATAGGGAGCAGGTTACAATGCCGCCTTTCATGCATTTGGTATGCTGGTATGAAATCCCTGGCGGAGCTATTGGAGAGTTACGGAAGCGGGTATTTGCAGGCGGGTCGGCAGTTCGGGTTGCAACTGGGGGATGGCCAAGTCTGGTCGGAGCGGCTGTTGCCCCACGCCCTGGAAGGGGAAGAAGGCCTCTCCCAGTCCTACCGCTACCGGGTGGAATGCCTGTCCCCGGACGTGGGTCTGGAACTCAAAAGCCTCCTGGGCTTAGCCGCCGCCCTGACGGTGGAAGGCCAGGATGGGGCCCCGGTGGTGCGCTGCGGCGTGGTCAGCGGTGCCGAAGCCCTGGCCAGTGACGGGGGCTTCGCCCGCTATGCCCTGACCCTGGAACCGCCCCTGGCCCTGCTCAAGCTCCGCCACACCAGCCGGGTCTTCCAGGACCTCACCCCAGACGCCATCATCCGCCAGATCCTGGACGAACACCGGGCCGCCAACCCGGTCTTTGCCGCCCAGCAACAGCTGGACTTCCACCTGACCCAGCCCCTCTCCCCCCGCAGCTACTGTCTCCAGTACCGGGAGACCGACTACGACTTCATCGTCCGCCTGCTCCACGAAGAAGGATTGGCCTGGCGCTTTGACCATAGCCAGGAAGGTACGCCCCACGTCACCCTGGTGGCCTTCGACGATCCCTATGCGGTCCCGGCCGCCCCCCTGGAGCGGGTACGCTTCCACCGCAGCGACGCCACGGAGCAAGAAGACGGCCTCAGCCACTGGGAAAGCCAGCGCCAGGTGGTCTCCAGCAAAGTGAGCCTGGCCAGCTTCGACTACCAGCCTGTCACCACCCTGCAAGGAGGGGATGGGAGCCACGTGGAACAGGGAAAAGACGGCCAGGCCGCCGGCACCACCCTGGAAGACTACGACCCCCAAAGCCTCTACTACGCCCAAGACCCGGATCAGCTGGAACGCTACGCCCGCCTGCGCCAACAGGCCCATGACCGGAGCGCCAAGGCCTTCACCGGCCAGGGCACGGTGCGGGGCCTTCTGGCGGGTCAATGGTTCCGCCTGGACGACCACCCGGCCCTGGACGGGAAGGGCAGCGACCAGCGGGAATTCGTGGTTACCCGGCAACAGTTCGCGGCCAGGAACAACCTGCCCGGAGAACTGGCCCAGCAACTGCCCCCCAGCCTTTTGGGGCAAAGCGCCCTGACCAGCCCCACCGCCGGCACCTCAGGCGCCGGGAGCCTCTCCCCCACAGAAGCCCAGCCCTTCCAGACCCACCTCACCGCCCAGCGCCGGGGCCTCCCCCTCACCCCGGCCTATGCCCACAGCGACCAGGCCAAACCCACGGCCCGGGGCGCCCAGACCGCCACCGTGGTGGGCCCCTCGGGGGAAGAAGTGCATACGGACGCCCAGGGCCGCATCAAGGTCCAGTTCCACTGGCAACGGCCCGACGAACACCCCACCGTGGGGGCCAATCGGGACGACACCTCCAGCTGCTGGCTCCGGGTCGCCATGCCCAGCGCCGGGGCCGCCTGGGGCCACCAGTTCATTCCCCGCATCGGCCAGGAAGTGCTGGTGGACTTCCTGGAAGGGGACATTGACCGGCCCCTCATCACCGGGGTGCTCTATAACGGCAGCCACCTTCCCCCCACCTTCAGCGGCGCCGGCACCCTCCCCGCCAACAAAACCCTCTCCGGCATCAAGAGTAAGGAACACCAGGGGGGCCAATACAACGAACTGCTCTTCGACGACACCCCGGGGGAAGTGCGGGCCAAACTCTCCAGCGAACACGGCAAAACCCAGCTCAACCAGGGCTTCCTCACCCATCCCCGGACCGAGGGCAAAGCCACGCCCCGAGGGGACGGCTTTGAACTGCGAACCGACCGGCAAGGCGCCCTGCGGGCGGGCCAGGGCCTGCTCCTCAGCACCGAAGCCCAGGCCAACGCTGGCGGCAAACAACTGGCCCGGAGCGGCATCCAGCACCAACTGGAAAGCGCCCTGGCCCTAAGCCAGGCCCTGGGCGAAAACGCCACCCATCAGCTAGCGGATACGGTGGAAACGGGCCCGGAACAAATCCAGCCCAACAACGCCAAGGCCAGCAAAACCCCCACGGGCCACCTGCACCACCAGGTCAGCGCCTTGAAAGCCTGGGAAGGGGGCAGCAACACGGACCCGGAAGGGAAAACCGCCCAGGATCAGACCGGGCGCCAGCCCCTCATGATCCTCTCCGCCCCCGGGGGCCTGGCCGCCGGGACGGAACAAAGCGCCACGGTGAGCACCGGCACCAACCTGGACCTGATCGCCCAACGGGACACCCAACAAACCTCCGGCCGCCGCTGGCTCCACAACGTGGGCCAACACATCAGCCTCTTCGTCGCCGGAGTGAAAGATCAGATCGCCCTCAAGCTCATTGCGGCCAAGGGCAAGGTTCAGGTGCAGGCGCAAAGCGACGCTATGGAAATTACCGCCGATAAGGATGTCACTATCACCAGCGTGAGCGCCAAACAACTCCTCAATGCCAAAGAGGAAGTACTGCTCACCAGCGGCGGCGCCTATATCCGTATCAAAGGCGGCAAGATTGAACTCCATGCCCCGGGAGTAGTGAGTATTAAGGGGGCGACCCATGATTGGAGCGGCCCAGCCAGCATGACTGCCGCCCATCCGGATTACCCGCAAAGCAGCTACAAAATGCCTTTACGCTTTAATTTTGACCACGCCCCCGCCGGAGCCAAAACAGCCTGGATGGGGATGCCTTATAAGCTATACGCAGACGGGGCCTTGATAAAGGAAGATGTATTGGACGAAGAAGGCAGCATTCTCGTTGACCATGCCGTAATTACTCAAGAGTACCGAGTTGAACTAGCCAACGGACTGATATATAAAATCCCCATTAAAACTGATTACGACGATCCAGAAAAAGACCCTGCTTTAAATGCTGGATTTATACCTCATATCGCCGGTAGCAGCGCCAGCGAAAGCGAAAACATCCCCCCAAAGGATCACGCCTTTGACTACTACCAAAAACTCCTCTGAAACAGAATAACAAATGAGCAAAATAAACGTACCACTCAGCCTAAATAACACATCATCCGCCACCCTAACTCCGCAATGGTTTTTAAATAAATCGGAATATACCCCAAAAAACGGCGCTTTCCACCTACTCGTCAATGGAAAAGATGCCTTCAGGGATATTCATGAAGCCATAGCCAGAGCCAAGAAATCGGTCTCAATAGTTTGTTGGGGATTTCAACCCTCGATGTATTTTATCCGTGATGGGAATGAAGCAACACCCTGCATTGGAGAGTTACTAGAACAAGTTGGCCAGCGCGGGGTAAAGATAAGAATAATTAGCTACGCAGTAAATCCAGCAGGTCTTGGTATAAATATCACAGGAATGATACCAGGAGAAGCAAATCTTCCTGGGCGACATGCATCAGCCATTAAAGATCAGCCTAGCAATATGTCGGACAACCAATACAAATATAACCAACAGTGGTTTTTTCGTTACGACAGATATCAGACTCTTAACGACTATAACAAAAAGTCAGAAATAAAGGGGATTAACCCCACGCCAAAAACGGGAAATATAATATTTGTCAGCCGTGGCTTTTCCAATAGCGACCGAGAAAGATTAAAGGAAAAGCGTTATGACGACAAAGACCTAAGCAACGAAACCAAACTCAAACTAGCCGCAGGCCCCTCCCACCACCAAAAATCAGTCGTTATTGATTATGAAGACCCCCATCATTGTGTCGGCTATGTTATGGGACATAACATGCTTGACGAGTATTGGGACGATAGTCCGCATGGCTATAAAAGATACACGAGCAATACTGGAAGAAATGGCCACCTGCCCCGTCAGGATTTTTCCGCCAGGATAACCGGCGAATTAGTGGGAGATTTATTTGATAACTTTGCCCAAGCCTGGAAAGACGAAACAGGAGAATCTCTTCCCCCGCCCCGATTCAAGGATTACCCCTACGCCCTCAGGGATAATTATATCAAGGGGCAATTTTTGCGCACCCAATCCCAAAAAAAAGCAGTCGAAGATATAAAAAAATGTTATTTGCAAGCGCTGACCATGGCTTCCCAATATGTCTATGTGGAAAACCAATACTTCCGCTGGCCACCGTTCGCAGAAACGCTCAAAGCCTGTGCGGCAAAACAAGCCCAGATGAAGCGGGATCCGGGAAAGCATGGCCCTATCTATCTGTTTGCAATCACTAACGCCGACGAAAATGAAGGCTTGGGCGCAGGTAAAGTCAATACCTATCGCATGTTGGAAAGCCTGGGCCGGGCTGATGTTCTACCCAATGTGGCAAAAGCAGAACGGGAAGATCAGGCGAAGCGTGCCTTAGGCGACGCCAATACGGAAGTCCGGTCCGCCCGCTCTTCGCTTCATGGACTAGACGTGGAGGCCAGCCAGTTGGCGGGGTTGCCTAATACAGCCCAAGACCTGACCCAACGCTACGACAAGGCCAATGCCCAGGTTCGGGCAGCAGAGGCCAAGCAAAAGGAAAAAGCCAGGGAATTGGCCACCATCCAGGACAAAAACTACAAAGTTACCGCCATCGACCGGCCCGGGCTGAAATGCCATATCTGCACCCTGGTTGCACCCAATACTCCCCAAGGCCACCCTTGGGTTCCGGTCTATGTACACGCCAAGCTAATGCTCATTGACGACGCTTTCATGACCCTGGGTAGCGCCAACTTGAATACCCGCAGCATGCAGGTGGATAGCGAACTCAACATCGCCCACCACCGCCCGGAAATTACCACGCCGACCCGCAAACACCTGTGGGGATTACATACAAAAAGCAAAAGTGGAGAAGAAGCTCTAGGGCTAAAAGGAATGGCAGAGGCTTACAAAAATTGGGATTACGTCATCAACCGAAACAAAGAACAACAAGGTTTCGGACACTCGCCTATCGCCTCTTTGGTGGAATTCTATGCCGGAACTAAGGATCGCAGCAATGGAGACTAACTCCAACAAAATCTGGCGGTTAGCCCCGCTCCTCATCACCCTAGCGGCCTGCGACCCGGATCACCCTCTATTTAGTAAGGAACCTCGAATGTCAGACCTCCCAGAAATCAGCGTCCCCAAAGACGGTAAAAGCTGGGTGCAGGTCAAAGCCCGTTTAAGTTTTACCTGCGCTTATGAAAAAGACCGCATCCCGCCCCGGGACCCGGAAGCTGACCAGCTTTACCTCTACGCCCGCTGGCTCCGTAAAAAGAACCTGCTCCCGGAAGACCCGGCCCAATATCCCCCAATGGAACGGCTGCTACGCATTGCCACCGCTTATGGTCACGACAAAGCCAACCTGGAACTAAGAAGTCTCCTGGGGGAAGGCAATGCCACCAGCGACAACCGGGAGGAAGAAATCTATCAACTGACCCAGGACCTGATCCGTCAGGGTATCCCGGGAGGCTATTACGACATGGCCCGGATGCTGGAACAGGGCTATGGGGTGAAGGAAGATGACGAACTGGCTTTGAAGTATTACCGAAAGGCGGCCGACCTGGGGAATCCGGAGGCTCAGTATGTGGTGGGAGATAAACTAGTACGTCAAACAGGCCACTTGGATATACAAAATATTGGCATGGAGATGTACCACTGCGCAGCAGAACAAGGCCACGGTCAAGCCGCCCTGGAATATGCCATCCACCAGCAGGCTCTAAAAAACTATGACGAAGCTCTCAAAATCTTCCAACTCGGCGCAAAAGCTGGAAATGAAACAGCTGCCTTCGCTTTGGAAAAGGGATTTAACGGTCCGCAGCTGAATGATGAATTGGAATACTTAGGGCAAACCAAAGACCCGGAACGAGTACGGCGATACCGCCTCATTGGAGAAATGCTCTCCGGCTACTCCTACCTAAAGCCCCAGGTCCCAGAAATAGACCGGATCGTCCCCCTGCCCCCCGCCAAGCTGCCAGCCTGGAACGGCAAGCTGGAGTGGCAGGAAGCCTGGGAAGCCAACCAGCCCCCGCCCCTCCCCAGTGAAGCCCGTATTGTTGCCATGGCAAAGGCCAAGGGGCTGGACCCGGCCACGGGAAGGCCCTTGCCAAAATGAACCGGAGAGGCCCGTTCAAAGGGAATGGGAAGGGGTGGCAGGTCAGCCGCCTCTGGTGCCTCGCCCCCCTCCTTTTCGCCCTCACCGCCTGCGATGGGGAGGTCCCCTTTCTAGGGAAAGGTCACCGAATGTCAGACCTCCCAGAAATCAGCGTCCCCAAAGACGGTAAAAGCTGGGTACAGGTAAAAGCCCGTTTAAGTTTTACCTGCGCTTATGAAAAAGACCGCATCCCGCCCCGGGACCCGGAGGCAGACCAACTTTATCACTACGCCCGCTGGCTCCGTAAAAAGAACCTGCTCCCGGAAGACCCAGCCCAATATCCCAAAATGGAAAGGCTGCTGCGTATTGCCACGGCCTATGGCCACGACAAAGCCAACCTGGAGCTAAGAAGTCTCCTGGGGGAAGGCAATGCCACCAGCGATAACCGGGAGGAAGAAATCTATCAACTGACCCAGGACCTGATCCGCCGGGGTATCCCGGGGGGCTATTACGACATGGCCCGAATGCTGGAACAGGGCTATGGGGTGAAGGAAGACGAGGAACTGGCTTTGAAGTACTACCGAAAGGCAGCCGATCTGGGGAATCCGGAAGCTCAATACGTGGTGGGAGATAAAATCAGCGGGGTTGGCAATCCACCGGATATTCAAGCGATCGGCTATGCCATGTACCGTTGCGCGGCAGAACAAGGTCATGGGGAAGCGGCTCTGGAATACGCCATCCACCAGAAAGATTTAGGAAACCATGAGGAAGCTCTCAAAATCTTCCAACTTGGAGCAAAAGCCGGAAACGAGGTGGCTGCATCCTTTCTTGAACATGGCTTTACGGGCCCAGCCTCGAACGATGAGCTGCATTACTTAGGCCAGACCAAAGATCCAGAACGGGCAAGGCGATATCTCGCTATTGCGGACATGCTCTCCGTCTACTCCTACCTTAAACCTCAGGCCCCAGAAATAGACCGGATCGTTCCCCTGCCCCCAGCCAAGCTACCCACCTGGAACGGCAAACTAGAATGGCAGGAAGCCTGGGAGGCCAATCAGCCTCCTCCCCTCCCCAGCGAGGCCCGAATCGTGGCCATGGCAAAGGCCAAGGGCCTGGACCCGGCCACGGGAAGGCCCTTGCCAAAATGAACCGGAGCGGCCCGATCAAAGGGAATAGGAAGGGGTGGCAGGCCAGCAGCCTCTGGTGCCTCGCTCCCCTCCTTATTGCCCTCACGGCCTGCGATGGGGAGGTCCCCTTTCTAGGGGAAGGTCACCGAATGTCGGACCTCCCGGAAATCAGCGTCCCCCAAGACGGCAAAAGCTGGGCACAGGTTAAAGCCCGTTTAAGTTTTACCTGCGCCTACGAAAAAGACCGCATCCCGCCCCGGGACCCGGAAGCAGACCAGCTTTACCGCTACGCCCGCTGGCTCCGTAAAAAGAACCTGCTCACGGAGAACCCGGCCCAATATCCCCAAATGGAACGGCTGCTACGCATTGCCACGGCTTATGGTCACGACAAAGCCAACCTGGAACTAAGAAGCCTCCTGGGGGAAGGCAATGCCACCAGCGATAACCGGGAAGAAGAAATCTATCAACTGACCCAGGACCTGATCCGCCGTGGCATTCCGGGGGGCTATTACGACATGGCCCGGATGCTGGAACAGGGCTATGGGGTGAAGGAAGACGAGGAACTGGCTTTGAAGTACTACCGAAAGGCGGCCGACCTGGGGAATCCGGAAGCTCAGTACGTAGTGGGAGATAAAATCAGCGGGGTTGGCAATCCACCGGATATTCAAGCGATCGGCTATGCCATGTTCCGCTGCGCAGCAGAACAAGGCCATGGCGAAGCGGCCCTGGAATACGCCATCCACCAAAAAATACTAAAACACTACGAAGAAGCCCTCAAAATCTTCCAGCTCGGCGCAAAAGCCGGAAACGAGGTGGCCCCATCCTTTCTTGAACATGGCTTTACGGGCCCAGCCTCGAACGATGAACTGCATTACTTAGGCCAGACAAAAAGATCCAGAACGGGCAAGGCGATATCGCATCATTGCGGACATGCTCTCCGTCTACTCCTACCTGAAACCTCAGGTCCCAGAAATAGACCGGATCGTTCCCCTGCCCCCCGCCAAGCTGCCAGCCTGGAACGGCAAGCTGGAGTGGCAGGAAGCCTGGGAAGCCAACCAGCCCCCGCCCCTCCCCAGTGAAGCCCGTATTGTTGCCATGGCAAAGGCCAAGGGGCTGGACCCGGCCACGGGACGGCCTTTATCAAAATAAGAAGTGTCCTTGTGCACACCAAAGACTTGGTTAGCAACAACTAAAACGATGAATTTTCATATTTAAAAAAATTTTCTCCATTCTTTTTCATTAGGAATCTGGTGTATTTTATGCCCCATTATTAAAGCAATATTAGCGATCACATTTTTCATTGTATTACTTACCGCAGGGGGATATGGTTTATACAAGGCACTTAATATATGGACTTATGAAACAGAACTAATGGAACATGACAAGCCTTACGGCGGCGGTGACTTGAGAATATCTGGAACCCAGGCCATTGTTTTTAAGCCAATAACACCGGAAATAAAGTTTAAGGCGGTACCTACAGGAAAATTACCGGACAACTATAAACCGGAAGAAACAGAGCCCTGGATGAAGGACGAAGACGAAATTGAAAATAGATCCACCATTCGCATTCTTCGTGGGAATTTAAAGAATGGAATCGCACGAATATTTGAAAAGCCAGGACAAAATGGGGCTTGGTGGATATCGCCAGACTGGAGAACAATTTACGTAACTACAGATTGGACTAATTACAAATTACCTAATGGTCCAGATGGGTATGGACAGCGCTGGCATACACTTTGGAAAAGCGTCGACGGAGGCAATACCTGGCACCAATTACCTTGGCCTGATCGAGTACAACCGGGACAGCCTCTTTTTTTACCGGACGGACGACATGGCTACCTTATTGCTGATGGGATGCGCATATGGAAAACATCTGACGGTGGTGAGCATTGGTTAGAAATAACTCTGCCTCCTTGGACTAATCAACAACTAACAGATAATCCTGATGGAAATGGTTTTTCTCCAATGGTAAGGGATGTGCGCGCAAGATTTAGTGCCTATGACCTGGACAGCAATGGAACCTTACACATATCGTTCTATATCAGAAAAATAAAACTTCCAAAAACCCCCACTGAAATCACAGAAAGTACCCTTCTTTATAGTATCCCCTGGGGTATTCCCCATACCGAGCCACCTCGAAAATGGTTATATCCGGATATTGTTCTATGCAATCAATCCTTAGCAGACATTAAAGGTTCCTTAGACGGAAATATTCATTTGATCAGTTTTGTCGGAAAAGCCCCTCCCGATGACAAACCTGACATTGAGCGCCGCCCAGCCGCCTACCTCCTTTATAGAAACAACAGAGAGGTTTTTAAACATCAATTTTCCAGCGACGTCGTCCCAGGGGCTTTGTTTCTGGGAAACGAGGGGCAACTAATTCTCTCAGGAGAAAGCCGTAAGCCGGGGGAAGTCATGAGCGACTCCGTTACGCTAATCAGCACGGATAACGGAAAAACTTGGGACAAAGAAAGCGATGGGTTTGCTTGGGCCTGGTATTACGAGAAGGAACGTAACCGCATATGGAAATATGAGGGTCATTCTCTATATTGGCGAAACGCAAAATAAATATTTTTATTGGGGGGGTGAGGTCGCCCCCCCTCATTCAAATAACGCCCTCAGTAACTAGAAGCAGAGAGGAGAAATGCCCCACAAAAAAGCGCAAACTCTTATTTTTACAATTATTCTTTTTTACATATCTCCACTACACGCAAACAGCAACAATCAGAATATTTATCATATCATTGACCACGCAGACTTTGCTCCACCTTCGTTCCTTCACTACTTTCAAGACAAGCACAGCACTCCCTCGCGCCACCTAGAAAGCAATGACAACAAACGGCTCGACATCATTATTTTCAGCAAGGATGACGACGGAGATTACTCAAATTGTCAAAAAATATATCCACCAATAATTATCTCAGGGAACAGCGATAATTATGCGGCGTATAAATATAGGGAAGAAGAAATCCGGGGAATATTTTCTAACCATTATTTTTACGTCAAGCTCAGACCTAATAGCTTTGACTACTGTAAAAATAGCGAAGCACTCTCAAGGCACATAAAATTTCACAAGGAAACAAGGGCTGCGGTTGTGGAAGCCCTGACAAAGCAGGGATGCACCATCACTGACGCCGGCCTTTATTAAATCCCCCAAGCCCCAACGCCGAATCAAGTCCTCCCTCGCTTCGCATTCCCCACCAGCATTTGACCAAGGTCAGCTAAGCACCAGCCAGGGGCGCTATCCTTGGGTAGGATTTTCCTTACCTTTGCGCCCATGTCCCTCGCCGCTCCTTCTCCTCGACGTCGTCGTGTGATCCATCTGCTTTGGTTGGGGGTGGGATTAGCGGATATTTTTGTGCTGGCCCTGGCGGTGGTGATTGTGATGCAGGGGCGGGCCAATGAGGAGCAGGAGGCCCGGGTATTGACCGCCAACTATTCCCGCATTCTGGAAGAGAGCCTACGGGGGGTGTTCGGCAAAATCGACCTGGTATTGCAGACGGTACGGGATGAGGCAGAGCGGGAGATCGCCCGGGGTGGCATCCGGGAACAGGAGATGGACGCCTTCCTCGCCCGCCAGGACGCCCGGCTGCCGGAGGCCCTGGGGCTGCGGGTGGCAGACGCCCAGGGCATTATTCGTTATGGGGTAAAGGATATAAAAGTCGCCCGGGCCAGCATTGGGGACCGGCCCCAGTTTATCCGCATGAAAACCGACCCCGGCGCGGGCCTGGTGATTTCCCGGCCGGTCATGGGTCGGGCGGCGCAAAAGTGGATGATTACCCTGAGCCGCCGCTTAAACGATCCCCAGGGACGCTTTGCCGGGGATGTGCATGTGGCGGTGGGGATCGACTATTTTCTCGCCATGTTTTCCCAGGTGGATCTGGGAGACAAGGGCAATATCGGCCTGTGGGAACAGGATGCCCTCATCGCCCGCTATACCAAGGCGGATTCCCGGGGGGCCAGTGCCGGGGCGACCACCCCCTCCCCGGAGCTATTTGGCCTGCTCCATTCAGGTAAGGAAGAGGCCTATTACCGTACCCGTTCCGGGGTGGATGGTATTTACCGCAGCTTCCACTTTCGCCACATCCGGGGCTTTCCCCTTTATTTCGTCGTAGGACTGGCTGAGTCCGATTATCTGAGCCAATGGGAGCGGGATAGCCGCAACACCCTGCTGACCGCCCTGGGCTTTGTTGTGGCCTCCTGGGCCGTGGCCGGGGTCATCTCCCGCAGCTGGCGGCGCCAGGAGGCGGATCAGGAAGCCCTGCACCGCCAGGAACGGGAGTACTCGGCCAAGCTGCAACAGGCCGTGGCGGAAGCCCGCCACGCCCAACAACTGGGAGAATCCATCCTCACCTCGGCGGGGGAAGGGATTTGCGGCGTGGATCGGGAGGGCCGGGTCATCTTCGTCAATCCGGCGGCCCGGCGCATGTTCGGCTGGGGAGAGAACGAAGGCCTGGGCTGGCTCCTGCATCCCATCACCCACCATCACTATCCGGGGGGCGAGGCCTACGCCCCGGAAGACTGCCCTATTCACCAGACCCTGGCGGATGGCCTCAGCCGCCAGATCAAGGACGATGTCTATTGGCGCCAAGATGGCCAGCCTTTCCCCGTGGAATACAACGTGGCCGCCATCCGCCAGGAAGGGCGCATTACGGGGGCGGTGAATGTGTTCCGGGACATTACGGAGCGCAAGGAACTGGAGGAGCGGATCACCCACCTGGCCCTGTTCGACACCCTCACCGGCCTGCCCAACCGAGCCTCCCTAGCGGAGGCTATTCCCTCCATTACCGCCGCCATGGCCCGACAGCGGGCCAAGACGGGCATCCTCTACGTGGACTTGGATGGATTTAAGGGCATCAACGACACCCTGGGCCACAACGCCGGAGATCGGGTATTGCAGGAAACCGCCCAACGCATGAAAAGCTGCCTGCGGGCCGATGATTTGATCGTGCGCCTGGGGGGCGACGAATTTCTGGTGCTCAGCCCCGGGGGCGTCCCCACCCGGGAAGGGCTGGAACAACAAGCCCAGCGCCTCATTGAGCGCATCCATCAGCCCATTCCCCTGGCGGGCAAAACCCCCTGCATCGGCGCCAGTATCGGCATTGCCCTCTACCCGGATGATGACCCGGATCTGGAGCATTGCATCCAGCGGGCGGATGATGCCATGTATCAGGCCAAACGGGCGGGCAAAGGCTGCTATCGCTGGGCTTTTGGCCCGGGGGCGGCAAAAAATCCGGCCCTAAGCTAAACCAATTCCGGGATAATTGGGTCAAACAGCACCCGTTGGAACGGTCGGCGCCACCCGTACCAACCCGACGGCATAAGAAGAGCAAAATCAACCGGCCCAGGCCGGACACCGCAGGAACGCCGCACCTGTAGAAGATTGCTTGCTCCAATTTCGATCTCGGGGGAAAACATGCAGCTCCACATCCGTCACCGCCTTTACGGCCTGACTCTCGTCGCCATCGTCCTGCTCGCCGCCATCAGCCTGTTTGCCTATTGGCAGATCAGCGCCCTGGACAATCTTTTTCAGCAAAGCGGCCGTCAGCGCCAGCAACTGCTGGAGGCCGTGGATAATGCCCGGGCCGCCCAGGTCCATTTCAAGATTCAGGTTCAGGAGTGGAAAAACATCCTGCTCCGGGGCAAGGACCCGGAAGCCTTTCAAAAATACCTGAAGGGATTCGGGGAACAGGAAGCCCAGGTCACGGATCGGCTAAATAAGCTGCAAGCCAATGTGGCCGCCCTGCACCTGGAAAACCGTATCCAGGTGGCTGCGGTGGAAGAGACCTTCGCCAAGCTGGGCCCGGCCTACCGCAGCGCCCTGAACCATTACGACCGGAGCAGCGCCGACCCGGCGGGTACAGTGGATAAGCAGGTCAAAGGCATAGACCGGGCGCCCACCCAGGCGGTGGACAAGCTGGTGACCGACCTGGGAGACGAGGCCCTACGCCTTAACCGGGAAGAAAACGCCAATGCGGCGGACGTTTACGGCACGGTGCGCATCGGTCTTTTCCTAACCACCCTGGCGGCCCTGGTGTTGCTGGGGGTCATCGCCTTAATCATCGTCCGTTCCATTACCGCTCCCCTCGTCGGCCTGGGCCAGACCATGGACCGCATTTCCAGTAGCGGCGACCTGACCCAGCGGGCGCCGGTGCTGCGCCAGGATGAAATCGGCCACATTGCCCAGTCCTTCAACGCCATGATCGGCCAGCTCCAGACCCTGATTGGGGAAGTACGCCAGTCCAGCGAACAGGTCACCGCCTCGGCCCGGGAAATTTCCCAATCCACTGACTCCCTCTCCACCGTCTCGGAACAGCAAAACAATGCGGTGGCCAGCAGTGCCGCCGCCGTGGAAGAACTCACCGTGGCCATTACCACCGTGGCGGACACGGCCCAGGACGTGCATCGCCAGGCCCGGGAAAGCGTGGACAAATCCCAGGAAGGCAATGCGGCGGTCACCCGGCTGGCGGACGAAATCCAGGAAATTTCCCGGATCATGGAAGAAATCGCCCACAAGGTGGGGGACTTCGTGGCCTCCACCCGCTCCATTTCCGGCCTCACCCAGGAGGTGAAGGAAATCGCCGACCAGACCAATCTGCTGGCCCTCAATGCGGCCATTGAAGCCGCTCGAGCCGGGGAACAGGGCCGGGGCTTCGCCGTGGTGGCGGACGAGGTGCGTAAGCTGGCGGAAAAATCCGGCCACTCCGCCGGGGAAATCGACGCGGTCACCCATGCCATCGGCGCCCAGTCCGAAGCCGTTCAAACCGCCATCAGCGCCGGGGAACAGGCTATTGCGGCCAGCCGGGAACTGGCGGAAGCGGTGGAAAGCAAGCTCACCCACGCCCGCCAGGCGGTGGAAGGCTCGGCCCACGGGGTGGATGAAATTTCCGCCTCCGTGGCAGAACAACAGCACGCGGCCACGGACATCGCCCAGAATATGGAACGGATCGCCGGCACGGCGGAGGAATCCCACGCCGCCACCCAGAGCGTGAGCCAGGCCAGTGACCAGCTCCACGCCCTGGCGGAACGGCTGCACCAGGCCATTTCCGGCTTCCGGGTGGCTTAACGCCCAGGCTAAAAGTCGGCCGCCCCGTCCCCTCCCCCGAAAGACGGGGGTCGGAACAGCCCCCCCCGCCCCAGCCGGAGCCTTGCTCCGGCTTTTTTGTGCACCGTTCGCCGCAACGAAAAACGGCAACCCCCTTCCCCGGCCCAAGGAGCTTTCCCCTCCCCCAAGGGCTAACACCGCCCGGCAAAGGCCCCCGCCCCTTGCCCGCCTATTCCCCTGTCGTACAATGGCTCCGTCGCCCCGGCCCCGCCGGGCTTTCTTTTGCTACCCCATGCCCATCGCCCCCGCCCCCACTTCCCTGCTCCAGCCCCTGACCCACGGAGAAGACGCCCAGCGGCCCTTTGACGTGGCCGTCATCCTGCCCACCACGGGCCGCCCCAGCCTGCTGCGGGCCGCCCGCTCCGTCTTTCACCAGGATATGGACGGCCGCATCCAGCTCCTTATCGGGGTGGATAAGGCGGAACCCGGTCTGGAATCCCTGCTGGATACACTGGTGGCGGAATGCCCGGCCAAGGTCAGCCTCTATCTTTTCAACCCGGGCTATTCCACCTCCAAGCGCCACGGGGGGCTGTTCAGCAACCATTACAGCGGCGCCCTGCGCACCATTCTTTCCTTTGCCGCCAACAGCCGTTATCTGGCCTATCTGGATGACGACGACTGGTACGCCGGCAACCACCTTTCCAGCCTGCTCACCGCTGTAGCGGGCAAGCAATGGGCTTTCTCCCTGCGCTGGATGGTGGATCAGGTCACCGGCTGGCCCCTCTGCCCGGACGAATGGGATTCCTTGGGGCCGGGCAAGGGCATTAACGCAGAACGCTACGGCGGTTTCGTCAGCCCCAGCAACCTGCTTCTGGACCGGGAAGCCACCCTCTTCTACCTGCCCCTCTGGTCCCTGGCCGCCTTTGACGACGGCACGGGAGAAGACCGGCTGCTCTTCAATGAGCTGAAAAACATGACCTGGGCCAGCAACAACGCCCACACCTGCTTTTACGAGCTGCGCCCGGACCACCAGGCCCACCCCCACCACGCCCGGGAATTCGCCCAGCGGGGCATACGCTGGCACCTGGATCGGGAGCTGGTGCCCCGTATCCAGGCCCTCACCGCCCAGGCCCAGGCCCTACTCAAGGACGGCGCCCCGGCGGAGGCCGCCGCCACCGCCCGCCAGGCCCTGGCCCTCCACCCCTACCACCACCCCGCCCTCTCCCTCCTGGCCCAGGCCGAATGGCAATTGGGACAACGAGAAGAAGCCTTGACCCACCTGGAACAGGCCAGGGCAGCGGATGACCAGACCCCGGAAGATGAAGAACGGCTCAGCGCCTGGCTCCAGGCCCAGGGGCGAAGCGCGGAGGCAATCACCGCCCGCCAACCATTGGAGCGGCGCTTTCCCCATCTCACCCCCCTCGCCCCTTAGGCCCGCCCATGTACAACCCCAGCCATTTTCGTGAAAGCGACCCGGCCACCCTGGCGGAATTGATGGGGCAATACCCCCTGGCCAGTCTGGTCACCCTGGGGCCGGAGGGCCTGGACTTCAGCCCCGTGCCCCTGCTCTATGACCCCACGCCCCGGGAAGGCGCGCCCCAGGGGGTGCTGCGGGGCCACCTAGCCCGGGCCAACCCCCAATGGCAGCGCTTTAACCCAGACATCCCAGCCCTGGCCGTATTCACGGGCCCCAACGCCTATATCACCCCCAACTGGTATCCCAGCAAACAGGAACACGGCAAGGTTGCCCCCACCTGGAACTACGCCGTGGTGGAAGCCCAGGGCCCCCTCCACATCATCACCGAGCCCCAGGCCCTACGCCAATTACTCTCCGCTCTCACCACCCAGCAGGAAGCCACCCAGCCCCGCCCCTGGCAACAGGAAGACGCCCCAGAAGGCTATTTGAACGCTCAAATCAAGGCGGTAGTGGGTATTGAATTAGCGGTTACCCAATTACAGGGCAAATGGAAAATGAGCCAGAACCGGAATGAGAGGGATCGGGAGGGGGTTAGAAGGCATTTGCGTAACGCAAAAAATTTAGTTCGGTGATTTTAGCTATGCTACAAGCAACTTTATGCATCTTTAAAAAAATGATACATAGATAGCTACGTTTATCTTTTGATAATTTCCTCAAAAATTTTTTCTACGAGACGACTATGGATTTCCTGGGCTACCTCAAGAAGGATGACTTCGAGCAATTTAAGAACGAAATCGCAGCTAAGATAGGAAACATTTCCCTCGAAACAAAAGGCAAAGCAAACAGAGAGGAGACGATTCCAAGAATAAACGATCTAGAAGTTTTATTAAAGCAAAAGACATCCGACCTTGAGGAGTCCGCAAGAACTGCGGCCCTTAAAACGACCGAGCATCAAGCTGCCGCAGAAAGCTCGTTAAAAACGATTAATGAAATACTATCCCTACAAGAATCGCTTAAAAAAGGTGTAGAGGAAGACGTATCCAAACTAAAGGAACTACAACAAACCACAAAAGACACGAACACCAAATTAGGGGAAAAAATACAAGAAGTCATACAGCTGCACACAAACTCAATTGCCGATCAAAAGAAAATTAGCGAAGTCATTGTTAGCATTGAGGCGTCAAAACAAACCATCCTCGACCACCTCGAAAAGACAAAGAACATTCCCGAAGATACCCAAAAATTAGAAAAACTCTTAGAAAACGCAGAATCAAACTCCGCATCTATCAATGGACTACTTTCTCAATCATCAAAACGAAAGCAGGATATAGAAGATTTATATAAAAAAATATACGGGGAAGACATTAAAACAGAAGACGGGAAAATTAGTCACACAAACGGCATAAAAGATGAGCTACAGAATACATACAAAGCCTTATCGCTAGAAATACAAACCCTTCAAGACATCATAGACAACAAGACAAAAATAATAGAAGACGCCCACAACAATTCCATAGCCCAGCGGGAAGAAAACGTCAAAGAAATTATTTCCTCTGCAAAAGCGGAGATAGATTCCGTCACCATAGAGCTTAAAAACCTACTTCCAGGAGGGCTTGCGGCTGGATTGAGCGCTGCTTATGAGAGCAAAACAGGCGAAGAAAAGAAAGATCTCAAACGATTTGAAAGCACCTTCAAAACAACAATTGGACTCCTTGTGGCGGCCTCACTTATTCCATTCTTAATTGACATATATTTACTGGCATTAAAAAACAAGGAACTGACGAGCGTCATAAAAGACACCCCCCACCTTATAATATCCATCTTACCCCTCTATTTTCCCATCCTATGGCTTGCGTACTCATATGCAAAAAAAATTAACTTATCCAAGAGACTCATTGAAGAGTACACGCATAAGGCTGTACTAGGGAAGACATTTTCCGGGCTATCTCATCAAATCGAGTCCTTACCCAAGGATAGTCCAGTAAGAAATGAACTATGGACCAAACTACTTTATAACGTACTACAAGTAAGTTCAGAAAACCCCGGAAAACTGATTACAGATTACAACAAAGCAGACCACCCCTTAATGGAAGTTCTTGAAAACAGTTCAAAACTCTCAAAATCTCTTGATGTACTCTCAAAAATTCCCGGCTTTTCCTCTATTGCGCAGACCCTCACGGAAAAAAACGAAAAATCACTGGCAGCACAGGGAGACAGTGTAAAAAGCGGATTAGATGCAAACGAATCATTAAACGCAACTCAGGAGCCCCCTATAAGCACTGGAGAAAAGTCACCAAAATAGCTCATATACTCAACAGTTTCTCCTAAAAAAACGGCGGACCCGAAACTTCGGAACCCGCCGTTTTTAACGCCCCACCGTCCCCGGCAGGGCCTCCCAAAGCCTCCTAGGCTTTGGCGAAGCTGATCACCCCGTTCTCGCAACTCACCCGGATGGTGTCCTTGGGCGCAAATTTGCCTTCCAGGATTTGCTTGGCCAGGGGGTTTTCGATGAACTGCTGGATGGCCCGTTTCAGGGGGCGGGCGCCGAACACCGGGTCGAAACCGGCCTTGGCCAGTTCGGCCAGGGCGGAATCCTGAACATCCAGGCCCATTTCCATCTGGGCCAGGCGTTTTTCCAAGTAGCCCAGCTGAATCTTGGCGATCCGGGCGATGTTCTTTTCGTCCAGGGCGTGGAAGACCACCACTTCGTCGATCCGGTTAATGAACTCGGGGCGGAAGTAGGTCTTCACCTCGGCCATGACCGCCACCTTGACGGCGCCGTAATCATCCCCGGACATCTGCTGGATCATCTGGCTGCCAAGGTTGGAGGTCATGACAATCACCGTGTTCTTGAAATCCACGGTACGGCCCTGACCGTCGGTCATGCGGCCGTCGTCCAGCACCTGGAGCAGCACGTTGAACACGTCCGGATGGGCCTTTTCCACCTCATCCAGCAGGATGACGCTATAGGGTTTGCGCCGCACCGCCTCGGTGAGGTAGCCCCCTTCTTCGTAGCCCACATATCCCGGAGGCGCGCCGATGAGCCGGGCCACGGAGTGCTTTTCCATGAACTCGCTCATGTCGATGCGGATCAGGTGTTCCTCGCTATCGAACATGAACTCGGCCAGGGCTTTGCACAGCTCGGTCTTACCCACCCCGGTGGGGCCCAGGAAGAGGAAGGAGCCATAGGGCCGGTTGGGGTCGGAAAGCCCGGCCCGGGAGCGACGAATGGCGTCGGAGACCAGGCGCACGGCCTCGTCCTGACCCACCACCCGCTGGTGCAGCCGGTCTTCCATTTTCAGGAGCTTGTCCCGTTCCCCCTGCATCATCTTGGCAACGGGAATGCCCGTGGCCCGGGACACCACCTCGGCGATTTCTTCCGCCCCCACCTGGGTGCGCAACAGCCGGTTGGGTTTGGCCTGGCCATCTCCGGCCTTTTCCGCCGCCTTCAACTGGGCTTCCAGCTGGGGCAGCTTGCCGTATTGGAGCTCGGCCACCTTATCCAGCTTGCCTTCCCGTTGCAGCTTGGCGATTTCCGCCCGGAGCTTGTCGATCTCTTCCTTGATGTGGGCGGAGCCTTGCACCTGGGCCTTTTCCGCCTTCCAGATTTCTTCCAGGTCCGAGTATTCCTTCTGCAACTGGCCGATTTCTTCCTCGATCAGGGCCAGACGCTTTTTGGAGGCCTCGTCCGTTTCCTTTTTCATGGCCTCCCGCTCGATCTTCAACTGGATCAGGCGCCGATCCAGCTTATCCATGGATTCGGGCTTGGAGTCGATTTCCATCTTGATGCGGGCGGCGGCCTCGTCGATCAGGTCGATGGCCTTATCCGGCAGGAAACGATCGGTGATGTAGCGGTTGGAAAGCTCCGCCGCCGCCACAATGGCCGGGTCGGTAATTTCCACCCCGTGGTGCAGTTCATACTTTTCCTGCAAGCCCCGCAGAATGGCGATGGTGGCTTCCACGCTGGGTTCATCCACCAGCACCTTCTGGAAGCGCCGTTCCAGGGCCGCGTCCTTTTCAATGTACTTGCGGTACTCGTCCAGGGTGGTGGCGCCGATGCAGTGGAGCTCACCCCGGGCCAGGGCCGGTTTGAGCATATTGCCCGCGTCAATGGCCCCTTCCGCCTTGCCGGCCCCCACCATGGTATGGATTTCGTCGATGAAGAGGATGATGCGGCCCTCTTCCTTGGCGATGTCGTTCAACACGGCCTTCAGCCGTTCCTCGAACTCGCCCCGGTACTTGGCCCCGGCCAGCAGGCCGGCCATGTCCAGCACCAGCACCCGCTTGTTTTTCAGGGTTTCCGGCACTTCATGATTGATGATGCGCTGGGCCAGCCCTTCCACAATGGCGGTCTTGCCCACCCCCGGTTCCCCGATCAGCACCGGATTGTTTTTGGAGCGCCGTTGCAGAATCTGGATGGCCCGGCGGATTTCGTCGTCCCGGCCAATCACCGGGTCCAGCTTGCCCTGGGCGGCCCGTTCGGTTAAGTCGATACAGTATTTTTTCAGGGCTTCCCGCTGGCTTTCCGCTTCCTGGCTGTTCACGTTCTGGCCGCCCCGCACGGCCCCAATGGCCGCCTCCAGGGCTTTGCGTTGCAGACCGTACTGCTTGGCCAGCCGTCCCGCTTCCCCTTTGTCCCCGGTGAGGGCCAGAAGGAACATTTCCGAGGCGATGAATTCGTCCCCCGCCTTCTGGGCTTCCTTATCCGTCACGTTAAGGAGATTGGCCAAATCCCGGCCCACCTGCACGTCCCCGCCCGTGCCTTCCACCTTGGGCAGCCGTTGCAGGGATTGTTCCAGGGCGGCCCGGAGGGGCGGCACATTGACCCCGGCCCGGGACAACAGGGAGGCACTGCCCCCCTCTTCCTGGTTCAAAAGGGCCAGAAAGAGGTGCTGGGGCTCGATGAATTGGTTGTCGCCCCCCACGGCCAGACTCTGGGCATCGGACAGGGCTTGCTGGAATTTGGTGGTGAATTTGTCGAAGCGCATGGGTTCCGCCTTTCGGAAAAATCGTTTCAGGCCGGTACATGGGGCCGGGCCGGTTTTTTTCAATGGGCAACTTACCCTTTTGCCATGGCCAGTTCCACGCCCCGGCCTGACCTGGGACTGACCAAAAGAGGGCCAGAATATCCCTAGGATTTGTTACTATTACGGAAGTATTAGAAACTCAGAATAAACCAAAGAGCCTTGTAAAATAAGGCAAAGGCGCCACCCTGGCGTCCCGCCCGCCCCCATTTGCCTGAAGGAGATTCCCGCCATGTTCCGTAACGCCCGCAGCGTCGCCACACCCCTGCTTGCCACTTCCCTGGCGGTCGCCCTGGTTTTTCTGGGCGCCCTGGCTTATGCGCTGCTGGCCCTGGACCGTCTCGGGGATCATTTTGCTGAATTCATCGACCAGGATCAGGCCCGGCTCTCCATCTATCAGGACATGTACGCCCAGGGTTTGCAAACCGGCCAGGCCATCCGCAACATCATCCTGGACCCCCAGAATCCCCAGGCCTACAAAAACCTGAAAAAGGCGGATGAGCAATTCTTGAGCGATCTGGACAAGGCGGCCACCATTCCCGGCACCCCGGATCAGGCCCAGGCCGTGACCGAGCTGAAAGGCCTGTGGCAGACCCTGACCCCGGTGCGCCAGCGCATTCTGGAACAGGCCAAGGAAGATCAGAGCGGCGCCATCGCCACCCTGAACAAGGAAGAAACCCCGGCCTGGCGCAAGATCAAAGGCGCCCTGGTGGATCAGATCGACGCCCAGGGTAAGACGGTAGCCGCCACCCGTACGGCGGTGAAGGACGAGGCCAATGACCGGGCCCTGGGGGCCGGGCTCCTGGGGGGCGCGGCCCTGGTGATCGGCGCCATATTGCTCACCCTCCTCTCCCGCCACCTCATTACCGCCCTCTCCCACCTGGAACAATCCATGGCCCAGCTGGCTTCCGGCAGCGGCGACCTGACCCACCGCCTGCCCGTGGATTCCCGGGATGAAATCGGCCGGGTGGCGGAACACTTCAACCGCTTTGTGGCGGACCTCCAGGCCACGGTGCGCAATATCCGCAACGCCGCCACCCAGATGACCCAGTCCGCCCACGCCCTCACGGGCAACGTGGCCCAGGCTTCCGAATCCTCCCAGCACCAAAGCGAATCCGCCGCCGCCATTGCCGCCGAAGTGGAACAGCTCACCACCAGCATCGCCACGGTGGCGGATGCGGCGGATCAGGTGCGGCAGAAGTCGGCCCAAAGCCGGGAGCTTTCCCACCAGGGCAGCGAATCCGCGGCCCAGTTGCTGGAGGAAATTACCCGCATCCAGCAATCCATCCAGGAAATGTCCCACTCCGTGGAGGACTACCTAAAGAGCGCCAACACCATTAACCGGCTCACGGAAGAGGTGAAGGACATCGCCGACCAGACCAATCTGCTGGCCCTCAACGCGGCCATCGAGGCGGCTCGGGCTGGGGACGCGGGTCGGGGCTTTTCCGTGGTGGCGGACGAGGTGCGCAAGCTGGCGGAAAAATCTGCCTTGTCCGCCAACGAAATCGACGGGGTCACCCAGTCCCTGAGCGGTAAATCCACCTCCCTGCTGGATACGGTCCATAGCAGCGTGGATACCCTGAGTAACACCCAGGCCGCCCTGGACAGCATCGCCCAGGTGCTCCAAGAAAGCGCCACCTCCGTGGAAGCCTCCCACCAGGGCATGGACGACATCAGCAATTCGGTGCGGGAACAGAAAACCGCCAGCGAGGATATTGCGGTCAATGTGGAGAACATTGCCCGCATTGCGGACACCAATTCGGACGCCGTTCGCCAGACCGAAGAGGCGGCCCGCCGCTTCGACACCATCGCCAAGGAACTGCATCAGACGGTGAGTCACTTCCAGGTGGAATAAAAGGGTAGGAAAAATCCGACCCGGGCACCCCGCCCCGGGTTGGCAAGGGTCGGGGACCACGTTAAGCTTCAGTATTGGCGCGGCCTGCCGTTAATCAGGGTGCCCCATGAACCAAGACAATAACCGATAAGGGATTCGCCATGGCTTCAGCCCAACCCGCCTCCGTAAAGGGCAAGTTTCTCCTCCTCATCGTCCTGACCCTGGCCTCCCTGGCCATTCTGTTCGCCATTACCCTGAACAACGAACGGAACATGCTGCTCCATGACCGGCAGGAGAAGGTCCGTAATCTGGTGGAAACCGCCTCCGGGGTGGTAGCCCACTTCCACCAACTGGCCCAGAGCGGCCAGATGAGCCAGGACGACGCCAAGCGTCAGGCCATTGCCGCCCTGCGAGGCCTGCGTTACGACAGCAAGGAATATTTCTGGATCAATGATCTGGCCCCCCGCATGGTCCTGCACCCCATTAAGCCGGAGCTGGAAGGCAAGGACTTAGGGGGCATCAAGGACCCGGACGGCAAATTCCTCTTTAAGGAATTCGCCCAGACGGCCCAGGAAAAAGGCGCGGGCTTTGTGGATTACCAATGGCCCAAGCCCGGTTCCGACGCCCCGGTGGCAAAGATTTCCTACGTTTCCCTGTTCCAGCCCTGGGGCTGGGTGGTGGGCAGCGGCATCTACGTGGATGACGTCACCGCCATTTTCTGGGAAGACGCCACCAAGCTGGTGCTCTGGGGCCTGGCCATCGCCGCCCTGATCGCCGGTTCCCTCTTTGCCGTACGGCGTAATCTGCTCTCCACCCTGGGGGGAGAACCGGCGGAAGTGCTGGCCATTACCCAGCGCATTTCCTCTGGCGATCTCAGCACCCCCATCCGGCTTGCCACGGGGGACGACTCCAGCCTGGTGGCGGGTATGAAGCGTATGCAGGACACCCTGCGCCAGATGATCGGCGAGGTGATCGGTGACGCAGAACAGGTATCCAGCGCCGCCACCCAGCTGTTGCAGGCCTCGGAGGAAGTATCCACCGCCGCCCAGCAGCAGAGCGAGGCCGCCGCCTCCATGGCCGCCGCCATGGAAGAAATGACCGTGAGCATCGACCAGGTGGCGGAAAACGCCAAGGAAGCCCACGGCATCAGCACGGACGCGGGCAACGCCTCCCAACAGGGGGCCCAGGTGATTCACAACGCGGCGGAGGAAATGCGTCAGATCGCCCAAGCGGTCCAGGCCTCCTCCTCCATCATCGAGGAACTGGGACACCAGTCCGACCAGATCACCTCCATCGTCAATACCATCAAGGAAATCGCCGACCAGACCAATCTGCTGGCCCTCAATGCGGCCATTGAAGCCGCCCGGGCCGGGGAACAGGGCCGGGGCTTCGCCGTGGTGGCGGACGAGGTACGTAAGCTGGCGGAACGGACCAGCGTTTCCACCCAGGAAATCGGGGAAACCATTACCAAAATCCAGTCCGGCACCCGCAATGCGGTGAGCAGCATGGAACAGGGGGTCACCCAGGTGGAACGGGGGGTGGAACTGGCCAACGAGGCCGGCTCTTCCATCAACCAGATCCAGGCCGGGGCCGAGCGGGTGAATGAGGTGGTGAATGACATCACCGGCGCCATTCGGGAACAAAGCACGGCCTCCAGCGAAATGGCCAAGAGCATTGAGCACATCGCCCAGATGTCGGAAGAAAGCGCCAAGGCCATCACCGCCACGGCGGATGCCGCCCGCCATCTCCAGGAGCTGTCCCAATCCCTCCACGGGGCTGTGAGCCGCTTCAAGACCAACTAGGGCGCCACTCCCGTAGATCGGGAAGCCACAAAAAAGCCGCGAATTTCGCGGCTTTTTCTTTGGTTGAGAGGATCAAGGGTTCAGGGAGAGAGGGTCAGGGTACCCATGGGCCGGACCTGAGTCAGGGAGCGGCAATATCGGCACCCCCTGTGGCGCCCCTTTTGCCGGCCGCCATACTTGATCGGGAAGGTGCCTATGCCTTCTACCTTTCAGGGCCCAAAGCTTTCCGGTTAAAAAGGGGAAAGACAGGACCTTCCAACCCTTCCCCGCCCATCGGCTCCCCAAGGGCCTTACGAAGGCCCGACCTGTCGGTCCCCCGGGACAAGCGACCTCAAGCTTCCGCCGGAAGCTCTCCCACCCCGAATACGGGGCCGAAGCCACCCCCCGGAGTACGGAAATTGGTGGTCTGGCCCTGGTAGAGCCGGGCGGCCACCAGTTGCACCTGGCCGTTATAGGCGTAATTGCGCACATCCAGTTTCAGGCTGGCCCCCTCCTCCCCGGCCCCGATCCGGCGTTCCGACGGCGGTACCAGGGCCTGGGCCACGTAATTGCCCGCCAGGATTTCCCCAAAGACCCGCTTGGTCAGCTTGTCCCCCCGGTAGGCCGCCCGGCTGCCGAAGCCGGTGGCGGGCTTGAAGAACCATTGCTTCCGCTCCTGCCAGAAACGTTCCCCGGCCTCCGGCGTTACCGCCACGGTACGGGGAATCCGGGCCAGGAGCACCTGACGGCAGGCTTCCGGCACCCCCAGTTCGGCCAAGCGCTCCCCATCGGAGAGCAGGGTGAGGTGGCGCTTGTCCCCATAAAGGGCATAGGCCCGGGGATTGGGCGTCAGGGCCACGGCCCGGGCTAGATAGGCCTGGCGCAGGGCGGCGTGGGCCGGTTGTTCCAGGAAAAAGTCGGTAAGCCGGTTATAGACCAGATCGATGACCTGTGCCCCGGCCCGGAGCTTTTCCCCATCCCAACTCAGGGCCGCCCCATCCACCACCAGGGCGCGCCAGCCCCAGTTCTCGAAAAGGTTTTTGAAAAGATGAAATTCCGGGGCCAGGAACTGGGACTCGGGGGCATCATCCACAATGGCAATGGTGCGCAGGGGCCGATTGAGGCCACCCGCCACTTTGAAGAGAGACCACTCCCGCTGGAACATGGATACCAGCTTGGCTTCCAGGGCGGCACCGTCGCTCACCAGGGGCCGGGCCGCCTTACCTTCAGGACAGCCCCCCCAGGCCCGGGGGTCCGCATTGTGGGCCAGCCGGGCGCAGAGCAAGGCGCCCCCCGCATTGGTATTAATTTCGATGAGCCGGGGCCCCTGATCGCTCAAATGGAAGTCGTAGCCCAGGAACACCCCGGCGCTACCTGGTTCAAAGGCAGCGATGCCCGGCGCCTGGGCCAGAGCCTGCTGGCGATAGGCGGGCAAGGCCACCACCTCTTCCATAACCTCCACCAATTCAGCCATGGCCTTGAGGTCGGTTTCGCTGACGAATACCCCGGTCCGGGCAAAAAGATGGGGATGGGTCTGGGCCAGAGCGCTCCAGAACTGCTCCGCCTCCCGGGCCCGTTCCGGCCCGGCCCCGGCAGCCAGCAGGCGCAACAGGGCGGCGGCCTCGGGGGCGGCGGCGAGGCAATCCCGGTTAAGACGGGCGGCGGGGTTTTCGGCCCCGGCGGTCACCGGGGAAGTAAGGGAAATAGACATGGGCAAAGCTTTAAAGGGCGGGACGGGGTGCTTCAGAGGTCCCCGTCGAAAAATTCCAGAACCTCGGTCAGGTCCCGGCTGCGCCGCATGGGAGGCAGGCTGCGCCACACCCGGCGGCCATAGGGCTTGGAAATAAGGCGGGGGTCGCAGATCATCAGCACCCCCCGGTCCGTTTCATCCCGGATCAGGCGCCCCGCCCCCTGCTTGACGTTAATCACCGCCCGGGGCAGCTGGTATTCCATAAAGGCGTTGCGCCCTTCCTTGTCCAACTGCTCGATGCGGGCCTTGAGCACCGGGTCGTCCGGAGGGGCAAAGGGCAGTTTGTCGATGACTACCAGGGAGAGGGCCTCTCCCCGCACATCCACCCCTTCCCAGAAGCTCTGGCTGCCCACCAGCACCGCGTTGCCCAGGCGCCGGAAACGCTCCAGGAGTTCGTTTTTGCTGCCGTCCCCCTGTTGCAGCAGGGGAAAGTCCAGCTTGGCATCTTCCAGTTTAGCGGCCAGCAATTCATGGATGCGGCGCATGGCCCGCAGGGAGGTGCACAGAAAAAAGGCGCCGCCGCCACAGGCCTTGAGCACGGGGAAAGCCGCCTCCACCACCGCTTCGGTAAAACCGGGCATATTGGGATCGGGCAGAC
Organism: Azospira inquinata; assembly: GCF_018905915.1. Taxonomy (NCBI): domain Bacteria; kingdom Pseudomonadati; phylum Pseudomonadota; class Betaproteobacteria; order Rhodocyclales; family Rhodocyclaceae; genus Azospira; species Azospira inquinata. The sequence continues at coordinate 3,050,887 of NZ_CP064782.1, read as the reverse complement.
CCGGGGGGGCGTAGAGAATGGCCTGACGACCATATTCAAAGGGGCTTTCCCAGCGGGAGGACTCGGCGCCCCAGAGACCCATCTGATTGCAGTAGTGGCTGAAATCCTGCTGCACCGCCAGGGTGGCGGAGGTAAAAATCCAGGCCCGGGGATGGCCTTCCATCTGTTTGCGGAACAGCTTGGCCACATCCAGGGGGGTGGAATTGAGTTGCAGGGATTGGCTGAAAGTTTCCCCCCAGCGCACCACTCCCGGTTCCTCCTTTTGCCAGGCGGCCAGCCGAGCCCGCAGCTCATTGGCTCGGCGCCAGCAGTTTTCCAGGCCTTCCGCCCGTTCCGCCTGGTTTTCCAAAATGGCGGCGGTCTGTTCCAGTTCCTGGTCCAGGCCTTCCAGGGCGGAAAGAAAGGTGGCCTGCTCCGCCAGCTGGGCCCAGGTGTAGCGCCCAGGCTCCACCCCTAGGGAGAGGCGCAGGTCCTTGGCCGCTTTTTCCAGGCGCCGGGTAGCGTCCTGCAAATCCAGGCAATCTCGGGCCGAGGCCAGGCCTTCGCTACGGGAATCCCGGGCCAGTTCTAGTACCTGGGCGGTGGACAGGCTGTCCCCGAAAAACAGGCTGGCGGTCTCGGGCAGCTGGTGGGCTTCGTCAAAAATCACCGCATTGCAGGCGGGCAGCAATTCCGCCGAGCCTTCGTCCTTCAACATCACGTCGGCGAAAAACAGGTGGTGATTGACCACCACCACGTCCGCCGCCAGGGCTTCCTTGCGGGCCTGGAGAACAAAGCAGTCCTTGTGATAGGGGCATTCCTGGCCCAGGCAGTTGTCCCGGGTGGAAGTAGCCATGGACCAGACCGGGGAATCCTCGGACACGTCCAGGCATTCCGCCTTGTCCCCGGTACGGGTGGTTTTGGCGAAACGGGCGATGCGCTGAATGGCGGAAACGTCTTCCCGGGTCTGGAAGCGGCCGTCCAGCAGGGCCCGGTCCAGGTGATAGGGGCAGACGTAATTGGCCCGGCCTTTAAGCAGGGCCACCTTGATCGGCGCCCCCAGGGCCCCCCGCACCGTGGGGATGTCCTTATTGAAGAGCTGATCCTGAAGGGTTTTGGTGCCGGTGGAGATAATCACCTTGCCGCCGGAGAGCAGGGCCGGGACCAGATAGGCAAAGGTTTTGCCGGTGCCGGTGCCCGCTTCCGCCACCAGGGTGCCATTGGCGGCCAGGGCGCCGCCGATGTGCTGGGCCAACTCCACCTGCTGACTCCGCATCCTGTAGCCCGGGATGGTTACGGCCAGGGGGCCGTCATCGGCAAACAGGTCGGCAATGTCTTGGGAGGAAAGCATGGGCGTGGGGCTTAAAACAGGGGAGCAATGCTACCAGAAAGCCCCCTCCCCGTCCCGGGCCGGGAACTTCCCTGGTGGCTGTGGGGTCTTTACCTCCGTCCCCATAAACATCGCTAATGCTAGTGATAAAAAAATTATTAAAGCGATTGATCCAGAAACATCAAGGCCTTACAATCGCGAACTACAACTTAAGTAATAAACTTTTCCATCTTTTAGGCCCCTTTGCCCTGCGGCGCAAACGGCCTCTTATCCCATCGGTTCCCCTCTTGCGCCTCGCCATTGACGAAAAAGCCCTGCCCCGGCTCCAGCTAGCCGGCATGTTGGCCATCGTCCTAGCCCTGGCTCTGTCCCTGGGCGGCTATTTCATCGTTCGTTACCGCCAGGATGCGGCCCTCACCCAGCAGCGCCTGGAAGAGGAAACCCTGCGTCGCCAGGAAACCCGGCTCCAGTCGGAAATTGACTCGGCCCGCAGCTATCTGACCTACATGCGCTCCCAGACCGAATCCGTGCTGCGGGCCAACCTGCACCGCCAGGTGGACCAGGCCTACCAGATAGCGGATGCCATTTATCGGCAACAGAAAGGCAAAAGGCCGGACCGGGAAATTCAACGGCTGATTGTGGAAGCCCTGCGCCCCCTGCGTTTTTTTGACGGACGGGGCTATTTTTTTGTGGATGATCTGGACGGCAACTGCATTCTCCTGCCCATCCGCCCCGAGCTGGAGGGCCGCTCCCTGCAAGGCAACCGGGATGACCGGGGCGCGCCCATCATGGCCCGCATCCTGGCCGCCGCCCAACAGCCCGGGGGCGGCTATGTGGATTACCGCTGGTATCCCCAGGGCCGGGCCGGCCAGATGGCGGACAAAACGGCCTATGCCCGGGAATTCCGCCCCTTCCGCTGGATCATTGGCGCCGGGGAATACCGGCGCAATGTGGAGGATGACCTGCAACGTCAGGCCCTGGACCGGCTGCGTACCCTGCGCTTCGGCCAGAGCGGCTATATCGCCGTACTGCACCGGGATGGCCGGGTCCTCTCCACCCCCTACAACCCGGGCCTGGAAGGCCGCCCCGTGGGCCGCATCGAAAGTCCGGAAGCCCGGGCCATCATCAGCCGGGCCCTGGAACTGGGGCGCCGCAACGGGGGCTATCTCCGTTACGACTGGTATCACCCGGACCAGAAAGCCCTGAGCCCCAAGCTTTCCCTGGCGGCCCCGGCGGGACAATGGGACTGGATTCTGGTGGCCGGAGTCTATCTGGATGACCTGCAACAGGCCCTGCTCCAGGCCCAGGCCGCCCAGCGCCGGAGTTTGCAGGAGCAGCTTCATACCCTGTTTCTGGTGCTGGCCGTGGCGGTGAGCGTCTGCCTGGTGTTTTCCCTGTTCTTCTCCCGCTGGCTGGGCCAGCTCTTCCGCCATTATCGCCATGACCGGGAGCGGCGCAGCCACGAACTGGAACGTCAGGCCCGGGAACTGCGCCTGGCCGCCCAGGTATTCGAAAACGGCAATGAAGGCATTTACATCGCCGACCGGAACAACCGCATTCTGACGGTCAACCGGATGTGCTGCCGTATCACGGGCTATGAGCCCCAAGAACTGGTGGGGCGCACCCCCACCCTGCTCAGTTCCGGCCAGCAGTCCCCCGAGTTCTATACCGCCATGGAAGAAGCCCTTTACCAGGACGGGGCTTGGAGTGGCGAGGTGTGGAACCGGCGCAAGGACGGGGAAACCTACCCGGAATGGCTCAATCTGAGCCTGGTCCGGGACGACCAGGACCGGCCCCTGTACCGCATTGCCACCTTCTCCGACATTTCCTCCCAGAAGGCGGCGGAAGCCCAGTTGCGCCAGCTGGCCCAATACGATTCCCTCACCCGCCTGCCCAACCGGGTGCTGCTCATGGACCGGATCGGTCAGGCCCTGGCCACCGCCCAGCGGGAACAGGGCCGGCTGGCCGTGCTTTTCCTGGATCTGGACCGGTTCAAGAACATCAACGACTCCCTGGGTCACGGGATCGGAGACAAGCTGCTCTGCGCCCTGGCCCAGCGCCTCCAGGCCCGGCTGCGCCCCAGCGACACGGTGAGCCGGATCGGGGGCGACGAATTTGTCATTCTGCTGCCGGACAGCGAATCCCCGGAACAGCTGGCCACGGTGGCCGCCAAGCTTATCGAAGCGGTGGCGGGCAGTTGCGAGGTGGACGGCCACGAACTGAGCGTCACCACCAGCGTGGGCATCGCCCTCTTCCCGGAAAACGGGGCCACCCCGGACGAGCTCATGAAAAATGCGGATACGGCCATGTATTACGCCAAGGAGTGCGGCCGCAACACCTTCAAATTTTTCACCGCCGAAATGAATGCCCGGGTCTCGGAACGGCTGGCCCTGGAAAACAGCCTGCGCCACGCCCTGGCCCGCCAGGAACTGGTGCTCTTCTACCAGCCCCAGTACTCCCTCATCGACGGCCGCATGACCGGCTGCGAGGCCCTGGTGCGCTGGCAGCACCCCACCTGGGGCCTGATCCCCCCCACCAAGTTCATTCCGGTGGCGGAGGAATGTGGCCTGATTCTGCCCATCGGCACCTGGGTGCTGCGGGAAGCCTGCCGTCAGGCCAAGGCCTGGCAGGATCAGGGCCATCCGCCCCTGACCATGGCGGTGAATCTGTCCGCCGTCCAGTTCCACCACGTCAATATTGTGGAAATGGTCAGCGCCGCCCTGGCGGACTCGGGTCTGGACCCCTGCCATCTGGAACTGGAAGTAACGGAAAGCGTCCTCATGGACGATCTGGACGCCACCGCCCAGACCCTGGAAAAGCTCAAGGAAATGGGCATTTCCGTGGCCCTGGACGATTTCGGCACCGGCTATTCCAGCCTCTCCTACCTGAAGCGCCTGCGCCTGGACAAGCTGAAAATCGACCGTTCCTTCATTTCCGACCTGCCCGGGGATGGGGAGGACGCGGCCATCACCCGGGCCATTATCAGTCTGGCCCGCCACCTGGGCCTGCACACCCTGGCGGAGGGGGTGGAAACCCGCTCCCAGTGGCTCTACCTCCAGGCCGCCGGCTGTACCGCCATGCAGGGCTATCTCAAATCCCGGCCCGTCCCCGCCGCCGAATACGATTACCTGTTCAAGGCCGAGGTTCCGGCGGCCGGTCCAGAACGGGAAATTCTGGCGGTCAGCGAACGCTAACCCCGGGCGTCGGGACAAGGGCCCGGCTCCTGGCGTAAAATTCGCCCTTTGCCTCAACAAGTCCCGCCATGTGGTTCAAGAATCTACAGATTTACCGTCTGCCCCCCGATTGGCAGATCAGTGCCGAAGCCCTGGAAACCCAGCTGGGGCGCAACCGCTTCCAACCCTGCGGCAACCAGGACATGCAGAGTCGGGGCTGGGCTTCCCCCTGCCGGGATGAACGCCTAGCCTATGGTCTGGAACGCCAGTACCTGCTGGCCGCCTGCACCGAGACCAAGTTGCTGCCCGCCGGGGTCATCAACCAGGTGGCGGCGGAACGGGCCGAAGAAATCCAGGAGCAGCAGGATTATCCGGTAGGCCGCAAACAGCTGCGGGAAATCAAGGAACGGGTACGGGAAGAACTCCTGCCCCGGGCCTTCACCCGGCGGCGCAGCACCTTTGTCTGGCTCGACACGGCCCACGGCTGGCTGGCGGTGGATGCCTCCAGCGGCGCCAAGGCGGACGAAGTGCTGGAACTCCTGGGCAAATCCCTGGACGAATTCCCCCTCACCCGCCTGCACACCCAGCTTTCCCCCACGGCGGCCATGACCGACTGGCTGGTATCCGGGGAAGCCCCGGCGGATTTCACCGTGGACCGGGATTGCGAACTCCGCTCCCCCCTGGAGGAAAAGGCCACGGTGCGTTATGTGCGCCACCCTCTGGACGGCACGGAAATCCGGGAACACATCGTGGCGGGTAAGGTACCCACCCGCCTCGCCCTGACCTGGAAAGACCGGCTCTCCTTCGTTCTCACGGACAAGCTGGAAATCAAGCGTCTGGCCTTCCTGGACATCATCAAGGAAGAGGCGGAAACCCAGGCGGAGACAGCGGCGGAGCAATTTGACGCAGATTTCGCCCTGATGACCGGGGAACTGGCCCGTTTTCTCCCCGATCTGGTCGCCGCCCTGGGGGGCGAAGCCAGCCTGAGCTGAGAAAAAGCCCGGATTTTTCTCACAAGGCAGCGCCACTCGATTGATTTATAAGTTAAAATAGGTCCATGACCAAATCCGAACTCGTAGCCATTCTGGCAGGCAAACTGACCCACCTGACCGCCAAGGACGTGGATCTGGCGGTCAATCTGGTATTGGACGAAATTTCCGACGCCCTGGTCCGGGGCGACCGGGTGGAAATCCGGGGATTCGGCAGTTTCACCCTGAATTTCCGCCCCTCCCGCACGGGCCGCAACCCCAAGACCGGAGAACAGGTGGAAGTGGCCGCCAAGCACGTTCCCCACTTCAAGGCCGGCAAGGAATTGCGGGATCGGGTCCAGGCCACGGCGGAGCGGGAAGCTACGGATAAGCGACGGGTCGCTTAATAAGCCTAGCAATCAATTGCTTACGCTATCAATCTAAACCAATAGCTTAAGTTCTATCCAGCCCCCACCTTCAGGGAGTCCCCCATAAAAAAGGCGCCATCTAGGCGCCTTTTTTATGGGGATTTAAATTTTAAAAATAATTATTTTTCAATTCACTATCCGTTTTTATTAAAGCAGAATAGCAACACCCCCATCAAAACCTGGGCGCGGGCTTAGGGAGCTCTCAAACCTGCCTTGGAAATCCTTCGAAGGAAAGGAACCGGGACTTCCGGCCCCCCCCTACCGCCCCAGGAAAAACCCTCGCGGAACCGGAGCCCCAGGCACCTTCCCTTCACCCCCGGCGGGCGCCGGAAACGCCGTGGACCCCGTGGATTAATTTCAGCGCCCGATTCAGCTGATGCAGGCTGGCCACTTCCACGGTGAAGCCCATGTGGGCCTGGCCCTGCTTGGACACCGTATTGACCCCGATCACATTGATCTTTTCCCGGGCGAAGACATCCGAAATATCCCGCAGCAGGCCCTGACGATCCTGGGCATCCACCACGATATCCACGGGGAACTGACCTTCCGGCTGCTGGCCCCATTCCGCCTCAATCACCCGCTCCGGATGGAGGGCCATGAGATTGGCGAAATTGGAGCAGTCGGCCCGGTGAATGGATACCCCCTTGCCCCGGGTGATAAAGCCCTGAATGGGGTCTGGCGGTGCGGGCTTGCAGCAGCGGGCCAACTGGGTAAGCAGCTTGCCCACCCCCACAATGAGAATGCCCCGGTCCCCTGCCCCATGGTCCTCGGAGGGAGGACGCATGGGGGCCATTTCCGGCACCTCTTCCGGTGGCGCATCGTGGCCCCGGACGGTGGATTGGAAAAGGCGCAGATTCAGCTCGCCCCGGGCGGCGGCGATGAACAGGTCATCCGGCTTGGCATAGCCCAGCTTGGTGGCCAGCTCGTCCAGGTTGGAACCTCCGGCGTTGAGACGCTGGAGTTCCTTGGTAATGATGCTGCGCCCTTCCGTCAGGCTTTCTTCCAGGGCCTGGGTGGCAAACCAGGCCCGCACCTTGGTCCGGGCGGTCTTGGTGCCGATATAGCCCAGGGCCGGATTGAGCCAGTCCCGGGAAGGGCCGCCCTGCTTGACGGTGACGATTTCCACCTGCTGACCGGTCTTCAAGGCCGTATCCAGAGGCACCAGCACCCCATTCACCTTGGCCCCCCGGCAACGATGACCCACGTCCGTATGCAAGCGATAGGCGAAATCCACCGGAGTGGCGCCCCGGGGCAAATCCACCACCTTGCCCTGGGGGGTCATGACATACACCGTCTCGTCCAGGGCCGCCTGCTTGTAATGATTGACCCAGTCGGAGGAGTCGGTGACTTCGTCCTTCCAGGTCAGCAGCTGGCGCAACCAGGCGATTTTTTCGTCGTAGCGCTCTTCCCCGGTGCCCTTGGTGCCTTCCTTGTAGCGCCAGTGGGCGGCAATGCCCAGTTCGGCGTGCTTGTGCATTTCCCAGGTACGGATCTGCACCTCCAGGGCCCGACCGTCCGGACAGCGCACGGCGGTGTGGAGGGAACGGTAGTAGTTGCCCTTGGGGTTGGAAATGTAGTCGTCGAATTCCTTGGGGATGGGGGTCCAGATGTTGTGCACGATGCCCAGCACCGTGTAGCACTCCTTCACCTCATCCACGATGACCCGTACGGCCCGGACGTCGTACACCTCGGAAAAATCCACCCCCTTTTTGCGCATCTTGTTCCAGATGGAATAGATGTGCTTGGGGCGGCCGTAAACCTTGGCGTTGCGGATACCCGTGGCTTCCAGCTCCCGGCGCAAGCGGGCCACCGCGTCGGCAATGAAGTGCTCCCGCTCCAGACGCTTTTCGTCCAGCATCTTGGCGATTTTTTTGTAGGTGTCCGGGTGCAGGAAACGGAAGGACAAATCCTCCAGTTCCCACTTCAATTCCCAGACTCCCAGGCGATTGGCCAGGGGGGAGTAAATTTCCAGGGTTTCCCGGGCCACCTGGACGCGCAGATCGTCCGGCTCGGCGGCGTAATAGCGCAGGGTCTGGGTGCGGGAGGCCAGGCGCAGCAACACCACCCGGATGTCCTCCACCATGGCCAGGAGCATTTTCCGCAGCACCTCCACCTGGGCCTTCATTTCCTGAGGATTCTGGTCCGTGTCGGCGACAAAATCCCGGGTAATGGGGCGCAGGCGATTGAGCCGGGAAACCCCGGCCACCAGGTCGGTGACCCCTTCCCCGAAGCCGCTACGGATTTTTTCCAGCCCCTCGTCATCGTAGGTGGAAATGGCGAAAAGGAGGGCCGCCACCCGGGCGTCCACGTCCAGTTTCAGACCGGCAATGATCAGGGCCATGCCCAGGGCGTGGCGCCAGCAGCCTTCCCCGCTGCCCAGGGTCAAATCCCCGTAGGCCTCCCGGGCAAAGTCGGCGGCCTTACGCAAAGCGGCCATATCCGCTTCACCCAGGCCATCCCCAAGGGTTTGCAAGGACTGTTCGAAATCGCTCTGTGCGGCGATGGAATGTACGACGGAAACCATGGGCGAATTATAGCGCCCCGAAGCTGACTTAGCCTTTACAAAACTTTTCCCAGCCCGGCGGAAAATGGCTTGCTGCAAGGCACAACGGCCCATTTATCCCTACCGGAACCAGGCCTATTCCATTCCCCGGGCATGGGCGCTCCACCGCCCCAGGACAGGCCTCATCCGGGTTTCCCTGCCCCCGCCTAGCCCCTCGGCAACAAAGGCTAGTCCGGGCCAAGTCGGAATAAGCTGGTCACGCCCCGTTACAAAAAAGCCGCCGGGGAATTCCCCCATACCGGCCCCCGGGCCGGGAGGCTAGAATGCCCCCTGGCCCTTACCCCTAGCCCCTCGGCCCGAAACCAGACGCGGCGCCGGGAGCCCGGGCTATCCGGCAGCATCTGACGGCCCTACCGCCTTCCCCCAACACGGAATCACCGCCCCATCATGCCCAAGTGGATGCGTCACCCCTATTTGCTCCTCACCCTCACCGCCCTTTTCTGGTCCGGCAATATCGTGGTCGGCCGGGGCCTGCGGGCCGACGTGCCCCCGGTCGCCCTGGCCTTCTGGCGCTGGGTCATCGCCCTGGCCTGTACCCTGCCCCTGGCCTGGCCCCACTGGCGGCGCCAGTGGCCAGCCCTGCGAAAAGGCTGGCTGGCGGTGCTGCTCTTGGGGCTGCTGGGCATCGGCGGCTACAACACCTTCGCCTATGTGGGGCTCCAATACACTACGGCCACCAACGCCCTGCTCCTCAATTCCTTCATTCCCATTGTCACCATCGCCATTTCCTGGGCCTTTCTCGGTAAGCACCTGAACCGGGTGGAAGGCCTGGGGGTACTGGTGTCCCTGGCCGGGGTGGCCACGGTGGTGAGTCAGGGGGACATGGGGGTGCTGGCCGGGCTGCGCCTGAATCGGGGCGATCTCTGGCTGCTGCTGGCGGTGGTCACCTGGGCCCTGTACACCGTGGGCCTGCACAAGCGCCCGGCGGGGGTCCATCCGGCCCTGCTCATGGCGGCCCTGACCGTGGTGGGCATCCTCAGCCTGGCCCCGGCCTACGCCTGGGAGTTGGGCTGGCTAGGGGGACCGGGACGGCATATGAGCCTCCATGCCGGATCCCTGGCCGGGGTGCTGTACGTGGGCATCATCCCCAGCTTTATCGGTTTTATTTTCTACAACCGGGGGGTAGCCGAGGTAGGGGCCAATAAGGCCAGCCTCTTCATCCACCTCATGCCCGTTTTCGGCACCCTGCTTTCTGCCCTGTTCCTGGGGGAAGTGCCCCATCTGTACCACGGGGTGGGCATCGCCCTGATTTTCGCGGGCATTTACCTCACCACCGCCTTCCGCCCCCGGGTGGCGGGCGCTCCCTAACCATGGCCGAGGGCCTGTGGCGACGCTTGGCGGACCGGTTACCGGGCCGCCGCCTGCCCCCAGACATCCCGGAAGCCCTGTGGCGACGGGAGGTGGGGGCCCTCCCCTTTCTCGCCCGCCTCACCCCGGAGGAGCTTGCCCGCCTGCGAGAACTCTGCGCCCGCTTTCTCCGAGAAAAGGAATTTGCCGCCGCCGGAGGGCTGGCCCTGAGCGACCCCATGTGCCTCTGCATCGCCCTCCAGGGCTGTCTCCCCATCCTCAACCTGGGGCTCGACTGGTACGGAGGCTGGGTGGAAATCCTGGTCTATCCGGGAGAATTTCTGGTCCATCGCCAGGTCATGGACGATAACGGGGTAATCCACGAATTCCGGGAAGTGGCTTCGGGAGAGGCGTGGCAGGGCGGCCCCCTGATCCTCTCCTGGAGCGACGCGGCCATGGCGGGCCAGGGTTATAACGTGGTGATCCATGAATTCGCCCACAAGCTGGACATGATCAACGGCCCGGCGGACGGCATTCCTCCCCTGCCCGACCGGGCAGCTCAGGACCGCTGGATGGCGGCCCTGGATCAGGCCTACGAGGATTTCTGCCGCCGGGTGGACCAAGCCGAGGCCCTGTCCGAAAGCGCCGCCCAGGCCGCCTGGGACGCCCTGCCCCTGGACCCCTACGGGGCGGAAAATCCGGGGGAATTTTTCGCCGTGGCCTCGGAAAGCTTTTTTGAGACTCCCGCCGTCCTGGCCCAGGCCTACCCGGCTCTGTACCGGGAGTTGGCGGCTTTTTACCGCCAGGATCCGGCGGGCGCCCAGTCCTGAGTCATGGGGCCTGAGTCCTGAGTCCTGAGTCCTGAGTCCTGAGTCCTGGGGCTTGGGGCTTGGGGCTTGGGGCTTGGGGCTTAGTCTTGCCGCAACGCAAGGGAAAAAGCAGGCGATTTCCGCTGTCTCGAGCCATAGACGTAACCCCGCGCCCAGTGTTGCCCCACATACCTTCCCCCCTGCTACCCCGCCCCTACCGCCCCTTTCCGGGAATTCACGAAATCCGTCAGCAGGGCCAGGACCTGTTCGGGCTGGTCCCGGAAGGGGGTATGGCCGCAGCGGGGTATTTCCGCCACCCTCACCGGGCCCGAAACCAGACGGGGCAAGGCCCGCACCTGTTCCGGAGTAGCGTATTCATCCCCTTCTCCCTGGATTGCCAGGAGGGGAGCGCGAAACGTCCCCAGCCGCCCCCGGATATCCCACCCCCGAAAAGCCGGGGAAAGCCAGGTGTCGTGCCATTCCCGGAATACCCGCTCCGGGTCCCCGTGATGCCGGGCCAGGCGGGTGGGCCAGTCCGTCTCCCGCCAGAGTCTGCCCGCCTGGCGAATGCCCGCCAGGGCCGCTTCCTCCACCCAGAGATGGGGAGCCAGGACCGCCGCCCCCACCAGATGGTCAGGAAAGGCGCTCCCGTAAATAAGGGCAATGGAGGCCCCGTCGGAGTGGCCGATCAGCAGAGGTTGCCGGATATGCCGGGCGGCCAGAAGGGCGGGCAGCACGGTCTCTCCCTCCCGCTCCAGGTAATCCGGCCCGCGAGGCTGGGCGGCCGGATCCGACGTCCCATAGCCGGGGCGAGAATAAACCAGGGCCGGGCAGCCTGTGGCCGCCACCAGCCGGGCGGGAAAATCCCGCCAGAAGGAGACGGCCCCCAGGCCTTCGTGGAGAAACACCAGGGTCGGGGCTTCCGGGGTAGGGCCTAAGGCCGGGACCAGATCCAGTACCTCCAGGTCCAGGCCCAGCACCCTCTGGCGCCCGGGCTGGGACCTTACCGGCCCGGGCCCGGCTTGGGCCGCACCCTTCATGCCCCGCCCAGGAGAAATTCCCGTACCACCCCCACCTGGGCGTCATCCAGGAACATGGGGGCATGGCCCACCCCGGGAATTTCCCGGGTCCAGGCCCGAGGGCCCCGCAGGGACATTTCTTCCAGGGATTCCCGGGACAGGAGATCGGATTCCGCCCCCCGGATTACCAGGGTGGGGCAGCGAATGGCGTCGTAATAGGGCCAGAGGATCACGTCCTGGTGCATCATGAAGCCCAGCTTGAAGGGCTCGCCGATGGCCGGGTCATAATGCATGTGCCACAGGCCATCCTCCCGCCGGGTAATGCTGTGGCGGGCCAGAAAGGCCCATTGGGTGTCATTCAACGGGCCGAAGGGGGCGCTGATCTGGCGGATATAGGCCTCCGCCTCCTCCGGGGAGGAAAAGCTGGGCTGGCCTCCCACATAGTCCCCGATGCGGCGTAGGGAGTCGTTGCTGATCACCGGCCCCACGTCGTTGAGAATCAGGCGGGTGATGGGGCTGCGCTCCATGCTGGCCAGGAGCATGCCGATGAGTCCCCCCATGGAGGTGCCCAGCCAATGGAGTTCCTTCACATCCAGCCGGGCGATGAGGGTGACCATATCCGCCACGTACTGGGGAAAGCCATAGCCCTCGGGCTTTTGCAGCCAGTCGCTGGCCCCCCGCCCCACCACGTCCGGGCACACCACCCGGTAATCCTTGGCCAGCTGCTGGGCCAGATAATCGAAATCCCGGCCATTGCGGGTCAGGCCGTGGACGCACAGCAGCACCTTGGGATTGGTGGGATCGCCCCATTCCGTATAGGCCATGCGGTACAGGCCGGTACCGTCCAGGGCGGCGCACAGCACCGTGTTCTGGCGCATGTCCCGGTCGGGGAAAACGCAGTGGATACAGTCGGATAAACCCATGAAACCACTCCCGTGGAGGCGCCCTAAGGCAACGACCCTAGTCTAGCATTACCTTTCGCCAGTAGCGGGGCCAGGTGGCCCGGGCGCCGGATAGGGCCACCTGGGGCCCCAGACGCAGGGAAATAGCCCCGTCCCGGTCCGTGCGCCAGGCCCGGGCACCTTGGTAGCGGGCCAGAATTTCGGGCCGGGGATGGCCGAAGCGGTTGCGATAACCCACCGGGTAAATCACTTCCCGGGCCCCCACCGCCGCCACAAAGGCCGGGGAGGAGGAAGTTTTGCTGCCGTGATGGGGGACCACCAGCACCTCCGCCCCCAGGGCGCCGGGATAACGGGCCAGGAGGGCCGCCTCGTCCGCCGCCTCAATATCCGAGGTAAGCAGCAGGATATGGCCCGCCGCCCGGACCTGGAGGACGCAGCTGCGGTGATTGCTCTTTTTCACTAGGCGGGGATCGTCCCGGGCATCCGGGTAAAGCATGCGGAACCCCACCCCTTCCCAAACCCAGGCGGCGCCAGCCAGACAGGGGCCCCGCCGGGCCACCCGGGGATGAATCCCCCGGCCCTCCTGGCTGTCTTCCGGCAGGGAATCCAGGAGCCAGCCCACGGGCAGGCTTTCCAGCACGGAAACCGCGCCCCCCGCGTGATCCAGGTCCCGGTGGGTAATCACCAAGCCATCCAGCCGGGTCACCCCCATGGCCCGCAGCCAGGGCACCACCAGGCGCTGACCCGCATCCGACTCCTGGCTGAAATAGGGGCCCGTATCGTAGAGCAGGGTGTGTTCGGCGGTGCGCACCGCCACCGCCAGCCCCTGGCCCACGTCCAGCACCTCCACCCAGGCCTCCCCCGGCGGAGGTCGGGGCGGAGGATTCACCAGGAGGGGCAGCAACAGGAGCCCGGCGGCAGCACGGCCGGGAAAGCCCCGGGGCATGAGCATCCAGACTACCCCCACCCCGGCCAGCACCAGGGCACCCCAGTCCGGCGCCGGGGGGGACCAGACCGCCCCGGGCCAGGCCGCTAGCCAGCCGAGCCAGGCCATGAGCCCGGTAAACAGGGCATGGGCGGCCTGCAACAGCCAGGGAAAAAAGGGCAGCAGGGCCCCGGCCAGCACCAGGGGAGTAATCACCAGACTCACCAGGGGAATAGCCACCCCGTTGGCCAGGGGTGAAATGAGGGAAAACTGCTGAAAAAATAAAAGCAACAGGGGCAAGGACAACAGGGTCACCGCCCCCTGGGTTCGGCCCCAGTCCCCTAGAAGCCGGCCCAGGGCCGGGGGACGGAGCCGCTGGCGGCCTTCCCGCCAGGCCTGGGCCCAGGCGGAGGGGAAGGACAGCGTTCGCCCCGCCTCTGGGGTCGGCTTGGCCTGGGGCCCGGTTCCGGAAACGGCATCAGGAAAAGGAATATCGCCCCAGGGGCTATCCTGGGCGGCGGGGGCCATAGCAAGTGCGACGGGAGCCTCCCTCTCCCCGGGCCCTGCGGCGGCTTGGGGGCCGGAGTCATCCGCGCTACCATCCCCCCCGGCCACCGCCGCCGCTCCGGGGCCTTCTCCCCCTTCCCGCCCCCCCTGGCTCCCCACCACCAGCAGAGCCGCCACAGCCAGAAAAGAGAGCCAGAAGCCGGGGGCCAGCACCGCCCAGGGGTCCCACAGCAGCACGGTTAGCAGGGCAAAGCCCAGAATGCCGCCGGGCTTGGTGCCCCGCCCCAGGGTCAGGGCCAGGGCAACGGCACCCAACATGGCCCAGGTCCGCAGGGCGGGCACCGCCGCCCCGGCCAGCAGGGTATAGGCTCCCGCCGCCCCCCAGGCCACCCCGATGCGCAGGCGCTGTACGGGCAGGCGTTCCAGAAGTCCGGGGCGCCGCCGCCAGAGCCATCCCGCCCAAGCCCCGGCCAGGGCCCCCACCAGGGTAACGTGGAGCCCGGAAATGGAAATCAGGTGGGTAATACCGGTGTGGGAGAAAACCCGCCACTGTTCCCCGGGAATGGCCTGCTGGTCCCCGATGGCCAGGGCCAGCAGCACCCCCTGGTAGGGATAATCGGCGGCGGGCAAGGCGGCCTGGAAATGTTCCCGGAGGCGGCTGCGCAGCCGCTCCACCGCCAGCCCCGGGGGCCAAACACCAGCCCGGAGGACAGAGTCCGCCAACAGCAGCCGTTCGTCATCCCCCCGCACATAACCCACAGCCCCCAGTCCCCGCTCCAGAAGCCAGGCTTCGTAATCGAAGCCAGCCCCATTCACATTGCCATGGGGCCGCTTGAGGCGCAGGGTCAGGCGCCAGCGCTGGCCCGGCTCCAGAAGGGGTAAAGCCCCGTCCTTATCCCTATACCAGGACAGCAGCAGACGGGAAGGCAGGACCCGGGGCGCCGCCCCTTTCCCCGCCAGAATCCCCGGACCATCGGACTGAAACTCGAAACGCCAGCCCCGGGGCGTGGCCTGGGGCAAGGCGGCCACCACCCCGGTCAGGGTCAGATCCCGCCCCTCCAGGTCCGGCGCCAACTGGTCGGCCATGCGTAATTGGGCGCGCCAGCCGGCCCAGCCCAGGCCCAAAGCGAAAGCCAGCCCCAGGAGGGCCACTCTCCGCCTGGCATTCCAGGGGGGCCCTAAGCCCGAGCGGCTCAGTCCCACCCAGGCCAGCGCCCCCAGCCCCAGCAGGGGCGGCAAGGAAAAATCTGGCAGAGCGGGCAACCACTGGAGTAGTCCCACTCCCAGGGCAAAGGCCAGGGCGGGAAAGTTCATGCCCATAGCATAACAAGCGCCCGCTATCCGCCCAAGAGAAAGCGCTGCCCGAGCCCGACCTTTCGGGCCAAACGGCACATAAAGGACCTTTCAAGGCCCCCCTCGAAAAAATGGTTGGTTTTCGAGGGGCTTTCCTTGGGCAACCATGGCGCGGCTAGACTTTCCACGGATACCTATTGCCAAATTTTGGTTGCGGGCACGATGGGGCAGAAAAAAGCCCCAAACCTTGAGGGAATGGGGCTTTCGTTATTTCCTACCCACTCCTCAACCGGAATTGAGAGGGGCTTACTTCCGATACGCTTTGTTGTTGGCCAAGCCTTACGGGATAAGGCGCCCGGCCTAGTGCGAGACCTCGGCCCCGGCCTGGGGGCCTCTCCCTAGAAACGCATCAGGGATACCTCTTGGGCTGAGGGCGAGTTTTATGGGTGTTTTTACTGCGTGACCTTTTCCCTTCTCCCGAGGAACAGCCCTTTTATTGAAAGGGCTGGTGACTGCATCCAGTTTATCTAACCCTTGCCTACGGATGGTGTGACGCAGTCTCCTAGGTTCAAGCCAGCTTTCCCCTGCACCTCACACCCGGAAATGGCCCACCATGGTTTTCAGGTCGCTGGCGATGGCTTCTAGCTGGTGGGCGTTGTTCGCGGTCTGGCGAATGATGGTGGTGGTTTCTTCCACCATGTTGGCAATCTGTTCCACCCGCTGGGCGATGGAGGTGCTGGCGGCGCTTTGTTCCTGGGTGGAGTCCGCCACTTCGCCGACCCGTTGCAGGGTACGCTTGGCCCCTTCTTCGATGGCTTTGAGGGAGGCGGAGGCGGATTCGGCCAGTTGTACCCCCTGTTCCACTTCGGGCAGGGCCATGTCCATGGCGGTGACGGCGGATTCGGTGTCCGCCTGGATGCCCTGGATCATGTCTTCGATTTCCGCCGTAGCCTTGGCGGTCCGTTCCGCCAGCTTGCGCACTTCGTCTGCCACCACGGCGAAGCCCCGGCCCTGTTCCCCGGCCCGGGCGGCCTCAATGGCGGCGTTCAGGGCCAGGAGGTTGGTCTGCCCGGCGATGTCCTTGATTACGTTAGCGATGGAGGACACCTGGTTGGCCCGCTCTTCCAGGGCCCGAATCTGGGTGGAGGCCTGGGTCACGGTGGTGGCGATCTGGCCGATGGCGGCCGCTGCCTGGCCTACCCGGGCCGTGCCCTGGCTGGCTTCCTGGGCCGCGTCCCGGGAGTCCTGGGAGCTGTCCCGGGCGCTGTCGGAAATATGGTTGGAGCTGACCGTCAGTTCCTGAATGGCCGCGGCCATGGCGGAGGTGGCGTCGGATTGTTGCACCGCCGCCTGGGCCACCTGGTCGGAGGCCTGGGAAATTTGGGAGGCGTTGCCCACCAGTTGGTTGGCGTGTCCGTTGATTTCTCCCACCATGCTACGCAGGGCCGCGGTCATGGTGCCCAGGGCGTGGAGCAGGCTCCCTGCTTCCGCCCGGCCTACATCCGCCGTCAAATCCCCTTCCGCAATGCGTTGCATAATGGCCGTGGCATGGACCGGTTCCCCCCCCAACTGGCGCAGCACGCTCCCCCCAATACGCCAACCTAGCAGGCTTAACAAAGCCAGCAGCACGAAGGAAATGCCTCCCAGCACCCAGGCGACCCGGTGAAACTGCTGGTCGATGTCGTCGATATAAATCCCGGTACCCACCATCATGTTCCAGGGTTTAAAGGGGGCCCCATAGCCCAGTTTGGGCTCCGGATTGGTGTGGCCGGCCCGGGGAAAGAGGAATTCCACGTAGCCGCCGCCCTGCTCGGCGGCCTCCAGGAGTTCCTTGTTAAACATCCGCCCCTGGCTGTCTTTCACATCCCGCTTATTCTTGCCTTCAAACTCCGGCTTGGCGGGGTGCATGAAATTGACCCCGTTGGTGTAATAGATGAAGTAGTAGTCATTTTGCCCAAAACGTATGCCCCGTAGCGCCCCTTTAGCAGCCTGCTTGGCCTCCTCGTCCGTTAATTTTCCGGACTGGGCCTGCTGCTGATAGTAGGTCAGGGTGGCCACCGCCACTTCGGTGAGATTCCGTACCTTTTCCTTGCGATCCTCCAGCATGGTGGAGCGGATCTCAAAGAGGGCGGTTAAACACAGGCAGATCAAGCCCAGCAGGGTTATCCCCACCAATAACTGCATCCGGGTGGAGACCCGTAGGCGCTGCAATATACCCATCACAATTCTCCAAGATTCGGGAACTGAGCCCAGCCCCCATGGGCAGATTTTATGACAATCCCCCTATGGGGCCCACCCTAAATTCATTAGGAAAAATCCTACAAACTTAATTTCTCTAAAAAATTTGTCATTTTTATACGGTAAAAACCCGACGACTCGTCCTGCGCCCTTGCCAGGAAAATTCCCTTCCCGTCCCCCCTTGCCCTCCGTCCCTTCCCCCCCACACCGCTTTCCGGGAATAGTGGGACACTTTCTATTTTTCTCTCCCCTGCCCATGCCCTCTCCCCTGCGCCCCCGCCTGCCTGGACCGGAAAGCTTGGCGCGCCGCCCCGGGCTGGCCCCCTTGAGGCGTTGGCTGATCCAGCCCGGGCTTTGGCGCTTGAACCGGCGTTCCGCCGCCGGGGGCGTGGCCGTGGGGCTGTTCTGCGGGCTCATTCCCGGGCCCTTGCAGATGCTGGGAGCGGCCCTGCTGGCCCTGGTCCTGCGGGTCAATCTGCCCCTGGCCCTGGCCTGCACCCTGTACACCAATCCCTTCACTATCCTGCCCCTGTACTGGCTGGCCTACCGGCTGGGCCGCTGGCTGGTGGGACCGGGGGACGGGACGGGGACGCCGCCTCCAGCCTGGGAGGGTGCCTGGAACGCCTGGAGTACCTGGAGCGACGGTTTCACCGCCACCCTGCACTGGGCCCTGGCCCTGGGCCGGCCCCTGCTGGTGGGCCTAATTTCCCTGGCTTTGCTGCTGGCGGGCGCCGGTTATGCTATTGTCCGGGCCGGGTGGCGGCTCTATCTAATCCGCGCCTGGCACCGAAGACGACAAGAACGACGCCCGATCCACCGTCCATGAATTCCGGCTCATCCCACAATTCCGCCCAGCCCCTCCAGGCCCTTAGCTATGTCTATGGGGCCCTGGCGACCCTGCTGGGCGTATTGCTGCTGGGCACCCTGGGCTATCACCTGCTCACCGCCGGACGCTATTCCTGGTTCGACTGCTTCTACATGACCTTTATCACCGTGGCCACCATCGGCTTCGGTGAAATCATCGACATGAGCCACAACGCCCCGGCCCGGGTGTTCACCGTGGCCATCGGCATGTTGGGCATGGGCACCCTGTCCTTCCTCTTCTCCACCGTCACGGTGACCCTGATCGAATCAGACCTCAATGGAACCCTGCGGAGACGTCGCATGGAAAAGATCATCAAAAAACTCACGGGACATTACATCGTTTGCGGCTTTGGCCGGGTGGGCAAAAACGTGGCCCGGGAACTGGACGCTACCACCCGCCGCTACGTGGCCATTGAAGAAAATCTGGAGCCCCTGGAAGGCCAGAAGCTGAAAAACCCGGGCTTTCTCTACCTCCACGGGGACGCTTCCGACGACGATATGCTGATGAAGGCGGAAATCACCCAGGCCAAGGGGGTATTCGCCGTGACGGGGGACGATTCCCGCAATCTGATGATCGTCATCACCGCCAAGCAGTTGAATCCCCATCTGCGGGTGGTGGCCCGCTGTCACGAGCCCCGCAATGTGGAAAAAATGCGCAAGGCCGGGGCAGACGCCATCTTTTCCCCGGACCTCACCGGCGGCAACAGGCTGGCGTCCCTCATGGTCCGGCCCCACGTGGTGTCTTTCCTGGACGAAATGCTCAAGTCGGAAAAGCGGCTGCGCATTGAGGAAGTTCAGGTACCCGCCAATTTCCGGGCCACGCCCCTGGGCAATCTAAAGCTGCGCAGTTCCGAATATGTGCTCCTGGCCATCCGGGAAAAAGGGGACTGGATTTTCAACCCCACCCCGGATTACGAGCTGAAACCGGGCTACACCCTGATTGCCATGGCCAGCCCTCTAGGCCGGGTGGAACTGGAAGCGGCTCTGGTGGAAATGCTCAGCTAAGGCGCACGGGCCTGAGTACTGGTGGTGATCGTAGGAAGCGCGGGGAAGATTCCCGCGACGGTCAGGACGACTTTTCCCTCAGGCTTTTTCCTCACACCCGCCAAAATTCTGCGACCCCGTCCCAAAAAAACCGTGGAAACCGGCGTCAATCGGCGATCTAGCTTTTAACCCCCGGGACAGGTCCGAGGCATAAGCGTCTCCGCCCTCCCCAAGCCACAAGCCCCTTAATTCGCCCCGCCCAGCACCCCATCCGTCAAGGTCAGCACCCGCTCTGCCCGAGCGGCCAGGCTGGTGTCGTGGGTGACGATGACAAAGCCCGTGCCCTGATCCCGGCTCACTTCCAGCATCAGATCAAACACCTGGTCCGCCGTCTGCCGGTCCAGATTGCCCGTGGGTTCGTCCGCCAGAACGCAGGCCGGGTGGGTCACCAGGGCCCGGGCGATGGCCGCCCGCTGCCGTTCCCCGCCGGAGAGTTCGCTGGGGGTATGTTCCAGGCGATGGCCCAGGCCCACCCGTTCCAGCATGGCTTTGGCCCGGGCCGCCGCCACTTCTTCCGGCAGGCGCCGGATAAAGAGGGGCATGGCCACATTTTCCAGGGCGGTGAATTCGGGCAGGAGATGGTGAAACTGGTAAACGAAGCCCAAATGCTGGTTACGCCAGGCGCCCCGCTCCCCTTCCCCCATGGCGAAAGGGTCCCGGCCCATGAGGTGGATCTGGCCGCTGGTAGGGGCATCCAGCCCCCCCAGGAGATGCAGCAGGGTGGATTTGCCGGAGCCCGAGGCCCCCACAATGGCGACCCGCTCCCCGGCCCGGATGGCCATATTCACCTCCTGCAAAACCCGCACCGCCGTGTCCCCCTGGCCGTAAACCCGGCCCAGGTGTTCGCAAGAGAGGATGGGGGCCCCTTCCGGCAGGGCGGAGGCGGCGTCAATTTGTTCAGACATGGGCGTAAAAACCAACTAGAGAGCGCCCCAGCAAGGGACGCCGTGGGAGAAGGAAAAGCCACGGGGGCCGCCGCCATGCCGCACCGCCGGGGCAAGCCCCCCGGGGCCGGGCAGGAAGGCGTCCCCAAGCCTCATTCGTAGCGCAGGGCTTCCGCCGGGTTGACCCGGGAAGCGCGCCAACTGGGGTAAAGGGTGGCCACCAGGGCCAGCACGAAGGAAATCAGGGTAATCCAGGTCACATCCCCCCACTGGAGCTCGGAGGGCAGTTCAGAAATGTAATAGACGTCCTTGGCCAGAAAATGGACCCCGGTAACCCGTTCAATAAAGGGCACCACCACGTCAATATTGAGGGCCAGGGTGACGCCCCCCAAAATGCCCGCCCCCAGGCCGATAATGCCGATCAGGGCGCCCTGGACCACGAACACGGCCATGATGCTCCCCGGGCTGGCCCCCAGGGTGCGCAGAATGGCAATGTCCGCCTGCTTATCCGTCACCGCCATGACCAGGGTGGAGACAATGTTGAAGGCCGCCACCGCCACGATCAGGGACAGGATGATGAACATCATGTTTTTCTCGATCTGCACCGCCCGGAAGAAATTGGCGTGGCTCTTGGTCCAGTCATTGAGATAGGCGGGCACGGTGAGGGTGGGGGCGATTTCCCGGGCAATCTGGGGCGCCTTGAACAGGTCATCCACCTTAAGCCGCACGCCGCTCACCTGGCTGCCCAAGCGGTACAGGAGCTGAGCGTCGGACAGTTCGATCAAAGCCAGGCCCGAGTCGTACTCATACATGCCCGCCTCGAAAATACCCACCACCCGGAAAGCCCGCAGTCGGGGCACCACCCCGGCGGGGGTCACCGTGCCCTGGGGCGCGATCAGGGTCACCTTGTCCCCCACGGTCACCCCCAGGCCCCGGGCCAGTTCCGCCCCCAGCACAATGCCGAATTCCCCGGGGCGCAGGGCGTCCAGGCTGCCCGACTTCATGTGGCTACGAAAGCCCGCCACCTTGTCTTCCAGGTCCGGGGTAATGCCCCGCACCATCACCCCCTGGACTGCATCATCCCGGGACAACATGCCCTGGGCCTGCACATAGGGGGCCGCCGCCTTCACGTCCGGATGCTGGCTGGCCTCCTTGGCCACCACCTGCCAGTCCTCCAGATTGCCGTCAAAACCGGTGATTTCAATATGGGAGGCGACGCTGAGAATCCGGTCCCGCAGTTCGGTCTGAAAACCGTTCATCACCGACAGCACCACAATCAGGGCCGCCACCCCCAGGGCGATGCCCGCCATGGAAATCATGGAAATGAAGGAAATGAAGTGATTGCGGCGCTTGGCCCGGGTGTAGCGCAGGCCGATGCGTAATTCGTAGGGCAGTTTCATGCCGGAGGCGCACCCCGACGGGCGGGGCGGAAAGAAGCAAAGGCGCTATGCTACACTTCCTCCCCCGATGTCCGCCATGCCCGGCCGGAAAGGGCCTGGGGACGGGCTTTTCCGCCCAACGCAGGGAATAGGGAAAAGAGGGAACCGGTAGCGCCGACAGGAGTCCCATACCCGTGCCCGGCGGGTTTTTCGGCCCCGGACAAGCCGGGACGGCCAGGAAAAGAAACGCCAAGCTCCCGTCCCGGAGCCCTCCTCCGTACCAGGGGCGAGGCAAGTTCGCCAAAGCCCCCAACGTTTAGGCTCAGCCCAAAGCCCACCCCAGCGCCCGTTGCTCCCTCGGCAAAAATACACCGTCCCTTCCTGATTGCCTTTCACCATGCACCTCCACCTTCTCATTCCCGAACTGCTCTGGCCCGAGCCGGAAGACGGTCTGGCTTACCAGGAGTTGGGCCCGGCCACCCTGCCCGCCCTTTCCCGCCTGCTGGATCGCTGCCCGCCCCGGCGGGAATCGGCCCTGGCGCCGGAAATCTGGCTAGCCCAGGCCCTGGAAGGGGATAGGGCCCCCCTGGCCTACCGGCGTTGGCAGGGGGAAGGGATGGCGGAGGGTGTGGTGGATAGGGGGTTACTGGATAAAACCACAGTCCCCCAGCAAAATCCCATCCAGGCCCCGTCCAGCCGCCCCATTCTCTGGCTCTGCGCCGACCCGGCCCACCTGCGCCTGCACCAGGAACAGGTGGTGCTAGCGGACAGCCGGGATCTGGGCCTGACCCCGGAAGAAGCCCAGGCCCTGGGCACTGCTCTGGGAGAACACTTTTCCCAGGCAGGGGATCTGGAGGTGCAGTGCTTCACCCCCCATCCCCGGCGCTGGTATCTGCGCCTCCAGGGGGGCTGGCTGGACCCGGTGTGGCAGGCCAGCCAGGCTCCGGACGGGGTTTCCCCCGCCCCGGCCCAGGATTACCCGGCCCCGCCCCTGTCCGCCGTCACCGGGCGGCGTCTGGAAAATCTCCTGCCCCGCTCGGGAGGGGCGCCCCTGGCCCGACATCTGGCGGCGCTCTTCAATGAAGCCCAGATGTTCCTCTACGCCCACCCGGTCAATGAAGCCCGGGAGGCCCGGGGCCAGGCAACCGTAAACAGTCTGTGGCTCTGGGGCGCGGCCTGGGAACCGGCCATCGGCCCGACCCAGCCAGCAGACGTGTCCCGGCCCTGGAACGTTCTTTATAGCGACGATACCTTGAGCCGGGGGTTGGCCCGAAGCGCCGGTGTGCCAGTGCAAGCCCTGCCGGATGACTATGCCGGATTGGCTGCCGCCGCCGGAACCGTGCTGGCCCAGATTCCCGACCTGCTCCCCCCGGCCCAGTACCAGGAAGCAGAAGACTGGCGCCAGGCCTTGCTGGATCTGGAGCAGCGCTGGTTCGCTCCCCTCCTGGCAGCCCTGGACGGGAGGCAGCTGGAAAGCCTGACCCTGGTGAGCCCTTCCAGCTACGGCCTCCTCTCCTGGACGCCCGCGCCCCGGAATCCCTGGCGCTTCTGGCAGGCTTTCCGTCAGCCCCCGGCGATCCAGGATCTGGCCCGGACCCTGGCCGCAGACCGGGAAGAGCCGCGCTAAAAAAGGGAGAGGAGCGGACTCTGACGGCGCTCCCGCCCCCTCGCCACAGAGCCCCAAAGCCCCGTTTTTCCAACAACTGTTTATTTATCCAGTTACCCGTTCCGGGGTACACTCCCCGGGCCTTTTCCCCTTTCCCACCCCGTCCATGACCCGCATCCTGCCCCGATCCGTTCCGCCCCGGCTGCAATGGCAGCTGGAACAACAAGGTCTCCACCCCCTGCTGGCCCGCATTTACGCCGCCCGGGGCATCCAGAGCCGGCAGGAGCTGGAATACGGCTTCAATCAGCTGCTCCCCCCCCAAGACCTGACCCGAGCCGAGGAAGCAGCCCAACTGCTAGCGGATGCCATCGAGGCGGGGGCCCGCATGGTCATCGTCGCTGACTACGACTGCGATGGGGCCACCGCCTGCGCCGTGGGTATGCGGGCCATGAAGGCCTTCTGCGCCGGCACCGAGGCCCATATCGACTATCTGGTGCCCAACCGCTTCACCTACGGCTACGGCCTGTCCCCGGAAATCGTGGCCCTGGCGGCCCAGCAGCAGCCGGACCTGATCATTACGGTGGATAACGGCATTGCCAGCCTGGAAGGGGTGGCCGCCGCCCGGGACCTGGGCATTGCCACCCTGGTCACGGACCACCACTTGCCCGGGGACAGCCTTCCGGAGGCAGACTGCATCGTCAATCCCAATCAGCCGGGCTGTACCTTCCCGAGTAAAAATCTGGCCGGGGTTGGGGTGATGTACTACGTCATGCTTGCCCTGCGGGCCGAACTGCGCCGCCGGGGCGCTTTTCAGGATAAGCCGGAGCCCAATCTGGGAGCCCTGCTGGATTTGGTTGCCCTGGGCACGGTGGCGGACGTGGTCAAGCTGGACCACAACAACCGCATCCTGGTGGCCCAGGGTTTGAAGCGCATGCGGGAAGGCCGGCTCTGCCCGGGCCTGGCCGCCCTCTTCCGGGCCGCCGGGCGGGACACCAGCCAGGCCTCCGCCTTTGACCTGGGCTTCACCATTGGCCCCCGGCTCAATGCGGCGGGCCGTCTGGCGGACATGGGCCTGGGCATCGAATGCCTGATTACGGACGATCCGGCCCGGGCCGCCAACATCGCCCAGCAGCTGGATCAGCTCAACCGGGAACGGCGGGAAATCGAGGCGGAAATGCAGGAACAGGCCTACGCCCGGCTAGAAGCCCTGGACGGCCTGGAGAGCGAAGTGGGGGCGGGTATCGCCCTGTTCGACGGGGAATGGCACCAGGGAGTGGTGGGCATTCTGGCCTCCCGCCTAAAGGACAAACTGCACCGACCCATTTTCGCCTTTGCCCGGGGCGACAACGGCCAGATCAAAGGCTCGGGCCGTTCCATTCCCGGTCTGCACCTGCGGGACGCCCTGGATCTGGTCTCCAAGCGGGCCCCCGGGCTACTGCTGCGCTTTGGCGGCCACGCCATGGCCGCGGGGGCAACCCTTATGGAAACGGACTTTGAGCGCTTCCGGGAACTGTTCGCCCAGGTCGCAGAGGAATTACTGGACCCGGCGGCCATGACCCGCACCCTGGAAACGGACGGAGGCCTGGAATCGGGCTATTTCAGTCTGGAAGTGGCCAAGCTGCTGGCCGGGGAAGTGTGGGGCCAGGGTTTCCCGCCCCCCCTCTTCGACGACGTGTTCCAGGTGGAAAGCCAGCGGGTGCTCAAGGACAAGCACCTGAAACTACGGCTGCGCAAGGATCAGGCCCGGCTGGACGCCATCCAGTTCAATGCCACCGAATCCCCCGGGGACCGGGCCCGGGTGGCCTACCGGCTAGCCATCAACGACTACAACGGGGTGCAGACCCCCCAGCTCATTGTCGAGCACTGCGCCCCGGTATAGTCACCGTGGCCACGGCGGCCAGGATCAGCCCGGCCGCCACGTATTCCTGCCACCCGGGCCGTTCCCCCAGAATGGCCATGCCGCCGAATACCCCCACCAGGGGCGTAACCAGGGAGGAGAGGGAAGAAACGGCCACGGGCACCATGAGCACAATCCGGTTCCAGGCCCAGTAGCAGAACATGAAAGCCACCCCAATGTTGTAGGCCAGCCCGAAAGCGGGCCAAAAATGGGGCCAGTGCAGCTGGTCCGTTTCCAGGGGCCAGGCGGCCAGCAGCAGGGGGAGCCCCCCCACCAGCATCATCCAGCCCGTCAGCACGGTGGTGGAAACGGGCAGGGGATAACGTTTCAGCAGCACAATGCCGATGGCCCAGCTCCAGGCGGCGCCGATCATGCACAGGGCCCCCACCGGGGTAGCCAGCATGGCTCCCGCCCCTTCCTCCAGCAAAAAGCCCACCCCGGCCAAGCCCAGCAACAGCCCCAACACCCGCCGCCGGGTAATGGCTTCCTTGAGAATGACTACGGACAGCACCATGCCCCACAGGGGCATGGTGTAACCCAGTAGGGCCGCCCGGCCCGAAGGCAGGAGCTTGACCCCATAGGTGGCCAGCACATTCCAGCCAATGATATTGCCCAGGGCCATGCCCGCCAGTGCCCCCCAGTAGGACCGGGCAATGGCCAGGGAGTGGCCGTTGGCCCGGGCCAGGATCAACATGCCCAGCCCCCCCATGGACAGGCAGAAGCCCCGGAAATACAGGGGCGGCACGTCCCGCAGGACAATTTTCATAATCGGCCAGTTAAACCCCCAGCCCAGGGTAATGGCCAGAAGCAGGAGTAATCCGGTACGGGAAAGACGTTCGTTGGAAGAGGCAGACACGGGAGGGAATTTTCGCCAAAGGGGGCTCAGTTTACCCTAGACCGCTCCCCCACCCCGCCGTTCCCGGCAATGGCAACTATCCATTTCCAGGGCTTGACGGAGGGAAAAACGTGAATCATGCCCTGGCGCGGAGCTTTTGCCGGACGCATAATTTCAGACGCATAAAAAATGCCCGGTCGCCCCCCGGGGAGGGCCGGTTCCCCTTTTGTCCTTGGGAGATTTTTTTCGTGGCCACCCTGATTCCTGCCCTCAGCACCTGCCTGCCTCGCATGACCTCCGGAGAAAAGCGCCTGGCCCGGCGGCTGGAGGAAAAACTGGAGGCGGACTACCTGCTTTGGTACGACATTCCGGTGGGCAGCGCCAATCTCCATCCGGATTTTCTCGTTCTCAATCCCCGCCGGGGGCTGCTGGTGCTGGAGGTAAAGGATTGGCGTCTGGAGACCATTCAGGCCATGGATCGGACCAGCGCCACCATCCTCACCCCCAACGGCATCAAGCAGGTCACCAATCCCCTGGAGCAGGCCCGGCAATACGCCCATGCGGTGGTCCAGCTCATGGAAAAAGACCCCCAGCTCACCTTTGCCAGCGGCAAGGTGGCGGGCCGTTTGGTATTTCCCTGGGGCTACGGGGTGGTGCTCACCAACATCACCCGCAAACAGTTCGAGAGCACGGATTTGGATCAGGTGCTGGAACCCCACCGGGTCCTCTGCAAGGATGAAATGGAGGAAGGAGTGGATGGGGAGGCGTTCCAGGAGCGGCTCTGGGCCATGTTTCCCTTCCATCGCAGTGTTCCCCTGTCCCTACCCCAGATCGACCGCATCCGCTGGCACCTGTTTCCGGAAATCCGCATCACCACCCCCACCCAGGGACAGCTTTTCACCGACACCGAGGCG
Source organism: Azospira inquinata (assembly GCF_018905915.1). NCBI lineage: Bacteria > Pseudomonadati > Pseudomonadota > Betaproteobacteria > Rhodocyclales > Rhodocyclaceae > Azospira > Azospira inquinata. The sequence goes on along the minus strand of NZ_CP064782.1, from coordinate 3,024,043 downwards.
GTCCTGCCGGATATTGTCCAGGTCATGGACCTGCAACAGGAACAGCTGGCCCGCAGCCTGGGGGATGGGCATCGGGTCATTCACGGGGTAGCCGGGAGCGGCAAAACCCTGATTCTGGGCTACCGGGCCGAGCATCTGGCCCAGGTCTGCCGCAAACCCATTCTGGTGCTCTGCTACAACCGTACCCTGGCGGCCCGCCTGGCCCAATCCATGGCGGACAAGGGGCTGGGGGAAAAGGTGCTGGTCCATTCTTTCCACCAATGGTGCCGGGCCCAGCTCCTGGCTTATCACCAGGGGCTGCCCCATAAGGAAGGGACGGAGGAAAACGAGCAATTTTTCCGGGCCATGGTGGAAAAACTGATCCGGGCCGTGGATCAGGGCCAGGTGCCCGGGGGGCAGTACGACGGGGTGCTCATCGACGAGGGCCATGACTTTGAACCGGCCTGGTTCAAGCTGGTGGTGCAGATGGTGGATCCGGCCAGCAATTCCCTGCTGGTGCTCTACGACGACGCCCAGGACATTTACGGGCGCTCAAAAAAGCAGAAATTCAGCTTCAAAAGCCTGGGCATCCAGGCCCAGGGGCGCACCACCATTCTCAAGATCAACTACCGCAACACCCGGGAAATTCTCCAGCTGGCCACCCGCTTCGCCGCCGACCTGCTGCGCCCCACCCAGGCCGACGAGGACGGGGTGCCGGTGCTGGCCCCCATCAGCGGCGGCCGTCACGGGGAAGCACCCCAGATCGTGAATCTGCCGGACATTCAGGCCCAGGCCCGCTACATCGCAGAACGTTTCCAGGCCGCCCACCGGCAAGGCACGGCCTGGAAGGATATGGCCCTCATTTACCGGGACTACCCCCGGGTGGGCAAAGCGGTACTCCACTACCTGCGCCAGCACCAGATTCCCTGTACCTATTTCAAGCAAATGACTTTCGGCACCCAGGAAGACACGGTAAAAGTCCTCACCATGCATAGTTGCAAGGGGCTGGAATTCCCCCTGGTGGCCATTCCCGGCCTGAATCTTCTGGGGGAAACCCCGGAACACCAGGAAGAAGACGCCCGGCTGCTCTACGTGGCCATGACCCGGGCCACCCGGGAATTGCTGCTCACCACGGAAACGCTAGCCACGGCCACCGTCTGATCCGGGCGAGGTTCGGGGGTGCCCCTTCCTGCCGCCCTGGCTGACCTGCCTGCCATGAGGATCATGGCCCCCAAAGAAGGGGCGACGGCGGGCTCTCCAAGCCCCACCCGGGCCGATTCCCCGGCGAACGGCTTACGCCCTCCCCCCTTCCCCAGGTATAATTTCCGGTTTCCCCACGCAGAACAAGATCATCATGGAAGCGGAACAGCTCAACGCCATCGCCAACAAGATCGCCGACCTGGACACCCGGTCGGCGGAACTTCGGAGGTATCTTTGACTACGACACCAAGGAAATTCGTCTAGTCGAAGTCTCCCGGGAACTGGAAAGCCCGGACATTTGGAATGATGCGGACCGGGCCCAGGAGCTGGGCCGGGAAAAGAAGGCCCTGGAGGGAGTGGTCCTTACCCTGACGGAAGTGGCCCAATCCCTGGCGGACGCCCAGGATTTGTTCGACATGGCCAAGGCCGAAGGGGACGATGACACCCTGCTGGCCGTGGCGGAAGATGCCCAGGCCATTGAAACCAAGGTGGCGGGCCTGGAATTCCGCCGCATGTTCAACAACCCCCAGGACCCCAACCCCTGCTTTATCGACATCCAGGCCGGTTCCGGCGGTACGGAAGCCCAGGACTGGGCCTCCATGCTCCTGCGCATGTATCTGCACTACGCGGAACGCAAGGGCTACAAGGCGGAGGTGTTGGAAGAATCGGAAGGGGAAGTGGCGGGCCTCAAGAGCGCCACCATCAAGCTCACCGGGGAATACTGTTACGGCATGCTGCGCACGGAAACGGGCATTCACCGGCTGGTGCGCAAATCCCCCTTCGATTCCAACGCCCGGCGCCACACCTCCTTCGCCTCCGTGTTCGTCTATCCGGAGGTGGATGATTCCATCGAGGTGGACATCAATCCGGCGGATTTGCGCATTGATACCTTCCGGGCCTCCGGCGCCGGCGGTCAGCACATTAACAAGACCGACTCGGCGGTGCGGATCACCCACATCCCCACCAATATCGTGGTCCAGTGCCAGAACGACCGCTCCCAGCACCGCAACCGGGCGGAAGCCATGGCCATGTTGAAATCCCGCCTGTACGAGTTCGAGCTGCGCAAACGCAACGCGGAAAAGCAGGCCATGGAAGATGCCAAGACGGACATCGGCTGGGGCCATCAAATCCGCTCCTATGTGCTGGACCAGTCCCGCATCAAGGATCTGCGCACCAATTACGAAGTGGGCAACACCCAGGCCGTGCTGGACGGGGACCTCGACGCTTTCATCGAGGCCAGTCTGAAGCAGGGCGTTTAATTTTCCAGGCAGAACACCATGACCGAACCCATCGAAAATCCCCAGGACGAAAACCACATCATCGCCGAACGCCGCACCAAGCTGGCCCAATGGCGGGAAAGCGGCCAAGCCTACCCGAACAATTTCCGCCGGGAAAACACGGCGGGCAAGCTGGACGAACTGTACGGCAGCAAAGAACCGGAAGCCCTGGAAGCGGAAGCCGTGGAAGTGAAGGTGGCGGGCCGCATGATGCTGCGCCGGATCATGGGCAAGGCGGCTTTCATCACCATTCAGGATCTCTCCGGCCGCATCCAGATTTACGTCAAGCGGGACGCGGTGGGAGAAGACACCTACGGGGACTTCAAGCATTGGGACTTGGGGGACATCGTCGGGGTGCAGGGCACCCTGTTCAAGACCAAGACCGGGGAACTGACCGTCCAAGCCAGCAGCATCCGCCTGCTCACCAAGTCCCTGCGGCCCCTGCCGGAAAAATTCAAGGGCCTCACGGACGTGGAGCAGCGCTATCGCCAGCGCTACCTGGACCTGATCATGAATGAAGCCTCCCGCTTCACCTTCGTGGCCCGCAGCCGCATGATCCAGTCCATCCGCCGCTACATGGTGGATCACAACTTCCTGGAAGTGGAAACGCCCATGATGCACCCCATCCCCGGCGGTGCCTCGGCCAAGCCCTTCACCACCCACCACAACGCCCTGGATATGGACCTCTACCTGCGCATTGCGCCGGAACTGTATCTGAAGCGCCTGGTGGTGGGCGGCTTTGAACGGGTCTTTGAAGTGAACCGGAATTTCCGTAACGAGGGCATCAGCCCCCGGCACAATCCGGAATTCACCATGATGGAGTTCTACGCCGCCTACGCGGACTACCGCATCCTTATGGACTTCACCGAAGGCCTGCTGCGCCATGCGGCCCGGGAAGCCCTGGGCACGGAGACCTTCGAATATCAAGGCAAGCCCCTGGACCTGTCCAAGCCCTTCGCCCGCATGACCATGGTGGAAGCCATTCACCAGAAGCGTCCCGGCTTCACCCTGGCCCAGCTCAATGATCCGGCCTGGCTGCGTCAGAAGCTGACGGAAATGAAGGTGGAAACCCGCCCGGACCAAGGGGTGGGTGCCCTGCAAATGCTCATGTTTGAAGAAACGGCGGAAGCCGAGCTGTGGGAACCCACTTTCATCATCGACTACCCGGTGGAAGTGTCTCCCCTGGCCCGCAAGAGCGACGCGGACCCCTCCATTACGGAACGCTTCGAACTCTTTATCGTCGGTCGGGAAATCGCCAACGGCTTCTCCGAGCTCAACGATCCGGAAGACCAGGCCGCCCGCTTCCTGGCCCAGGCCAAGGCCAAGGACGCCGGGGACGAAGAAGCCATGTATTACGACGCGGACTACATCAAGGCCCTGGAATACGGTCTGCCCCCCACGGGCGGCTGCGGTATCGGCATCGACCGGCTGGTCATGCTGCTCACGGACAGCGCCAATATCCGGGACGTGATCCTCTTTCCCCAGATGCGCCGGGACTGAGCTGCTGCAAACCTCCCTGGACAAAGGCTGGGGCAGGAAAAATCAAAACGGGAAGCTTAGGCTTCCCGTTTTTTTTTATGGCCGTTCCCTCCGGCAGCCCCAAGCGCCCTTTCCCAAAAACGGGGAGGCTTCTCTCCACGAAGAACGGGGCGCCAGGACTACGGAGTGTGGGACGGCCTTACCCCCAATCGACGGTCAGGAAGAAAACTACCCGCCCCCGGCCCCATCCGGAAGAATGAAGCCGGGGCAGCGGCCCCCACCGCGCCCATGGGGCCGCCCTGTCACATGCCCAAGGAGGAATCGGCGCTACGCCGGGGATCCGCTTCCCGAGCCGCCGCCAGCAGGCCTTCCATGGCGTGTTCCGTTTCTTCCAGCAGGCCGTCCAGGAGTCGGGCCGCTTCCGGATAATCCAGGGTTCCTTCCCGGTTCAGGCGTTCATCCAGAATCCGGGCCGCTTCCGCCAGCCGCTGGGCGCCCACGCTGGCAGCGGCGGATTTCAAGGTATGGAGGGCAATCCGGGCGTTCTCCTCGCTCCCCACATCTGTCACATGACGATGGGCCTGCTCTAGGAACAGGGGCACCATGGCCTCGAGAAAATCCCGCCAGGGACGGCTTTGCCGGCTACCGATAGCCTGCAAGACCTGGCTGTCCAGGTAGGGGGTGGCGGCGTTGCCGGCCCCCAGCCCCTCCCCTTCTAGGGTCGCCGGAGCCGGGGCCCCCTCGCCCCCTTCCTCCCTGGCTAGCCAGCCGTCCAAGAGGGCCCGTAGCTGCTCCTCGGAAAAGGGTTTGCAAAGAAAGCCGTTCATGCCCGCCGCCAGGCAGCGCTGCCGATCCTCCGGATAGGAATTGGCGGTGAGGGCAATCACCGCCGTGGGAGCCCGGCCGGATTGGCGCTCCCGCTCCCGCAGGCTACGGGCAGCGGTGTAGCCGTCCATGACCGGCATCTGGCAATCCATGAGAATCAGGTCGAAATCCCCCTGCTCCCAGGTATCCAGGGCTTCCTGGCCATCGCCTACCACCACCACGGCGCAGCCGCAGTATTCCAGCAAGCCCCGGGTCACCTCCTGGTTCACCGGATTGTCTTCCACCAGCAGCACCCGGCCCGAGTACCGCACCGGGGATTCCCGGCTGACCACGGGGGTGGGAGCTTCCTCCCGGGAAGCCACCAGCAGTTCCAAAAGTTCCTGGCGGGAAACGGGACGGGACAGATGGCGCTGGAAGGGAGCCTGGATGTCCCGGTCCCCCAGGGGGCCCAGGCTCACCCAAACCTTGCCCTGGCCGGCTTCCGCCGCCAGTTCGGCCCAGGTCCGGCCTTTGGGCGGCTCGGCCTGGGTATCCACCAGCACCAGATCCACCTCGTCCCGAAGCAGGCTGGCGGCGGCCATATTGCCATCCACCACTCGCAGGCAGCCCACCTTAGCCAGGGCGCCGTATTCCGCCACCACCTCCGCCGTTCCTACCCGGGGTTCCACCAGCAACATGCGCCGATAGGCGCTGGGGCCGGGCCGACAGGCTTCCTGCACCACCGGCAGAATAAGGCTGAAGCTGAATTCCGAGCCTTCTCCGGGGGCGCTCACCAGGGTCAGTTCTCCCCCCATGAGGCGCACCAGTTCCCGGGAAATGGCCAGGCCCAGGCCCGTGCCCCCGAATTTTCGGGTAGTGGAAGCATCCGCCTGGGTAAAGGCCTGGAACAGGCGCTGCTGCTCCGCCGGGGAAATGCCGATACCGCTGTCCTTCACCAGGAAGCGAATTTCCGCCTTGCCCCCTTCCCCGCCGGGGCGGCGTTCCACCTCCAGGGCCACAAAACCCTGCTCCGTGAATTTCACCGCATTGCCCAGTAGGTTGCAGAGCACCTGGCCCAGCCGGTTGGGATCACCCATAACCAGGGCCGGCACTTCCGCCCCCAGACGCACGGTCAGGTCCAGGCCCTTGGCCTGGGCGTTTTCCACTAGGGTCAAAAGATTGCGGTCGGCCAGGGCCCCCAGGTCGAAGGGGGTGTGCTCCATTTCCAGCTTACCCGCCTCGATCTTGGACAAATCCAGAATGTCGTTAAGCAGATTGAGCAGGGTTTGCCCCGATTGGAGGGCGATGTCGCTCATGCGCTGGGCTTCCTTGCCCAAGGGCTGGGTTTGCAGCAGGCGCAGCATGCCCAGCATGCCGTTCAGGGGGGTGCGGATCTCGTGGCTCATGTTAGCCAGGAAACGGCTCTTGATACGGCTCGCCTCGTGGGCCGCGTCCCGGGACGCCACCAGTTCGGCGGTCCGGCTCGCCACTTCCGCCTCCAGCACCTGCTGGTAGCGGGACAGGGTCCGGTCCCGGTTCTCGATTTCCGAGAGCATGGCGTTGAAGCTGTCGATCAGGTTGGAGATTTCATCGTGGCGCTCCCGGGCCTCCGGCTCCACCCGCAGGGAAAAGCGCTTGCTCCGGGCAATGTCCCGGGCGGCCCGCTCCAGGCGCTGGATGGGGCCCGTAATGCCCTGTTGCAGGCGACGCCCTAGCAGGGAGGCGGCAAACAGGGCCAGGGCCGTCACCAGGGCCCAGATCACTCCGCCCCGGGCCACGGAGGACCAGTACCGGTCCCGACTGGCCAGCAGCTCCACCTGGCCCACCACCTGGTTTTTGAAGCGGATTTCCTGGTGCAGGGTAATCCGGTTCCAGGATTCAGGCAGCAGTTCCCAGCCTCCCCGGCCCTGGTCCCCGTTACGGTCGTAACTGGCGAAAGGGTGACCCGCCGCATCGGTAACCTTGACCGCCAGCACTCCGGGGTCGAAGGACAGGGCCCGCAGGGTATCCACCGCCGCCCGGGCGTCGTTGAACACCAGGGAGGCTTCCAGGTTGCGGGCGGTCACGTCCATGAGGGCGGAGAGATTTTCCCGATTCAGGGTCTCCACCTCATGAACCCCGTGGATCAGGGTCAGGGAAGCGTAAATACTTAAGGCGGCCAGGGCCACCACCATCAACATGGCCTGGAGCCGTTGCCCCAGGGGTTGGAAGCGGGAAGGATTGGCCATGATTAACGGGGCCCCAGAACGTTGCGCGCCAGGCGCAGCAAATGGGCGCTAAAGCGGATATTGGCGCGCCGGGAGGCACTCAGGCTAATGTCGAAACCGACCCGGTTACCGTCCCGGATCAGGCCCACCACCCCGCCGTTGAGGGGAAAATCTTCTCCGTCACCTACGGTCAGCACGGAGGAACCGGCCAGTTCCATCAACCATTCGGCACTGCTCCGGGCCACCCCGTCCCCCAGATAGAGGACCTGGCAGTCCCGAGCGTCGGCGGGACGGAGCCGCAGGCTGACGCTCACGGTACGGCCATAGAGCACCTGGCCGTCCAGGGCCTGGAGGGCATCCGCCACCGGCCCCCGGCCAGCAACGCAGATCAGGGTGCGGTTGGCGGGCCAGTTATGGTCCTGCCATTGGGCATAATTGGCCAGATTGGCCACCAGGGCCGCTTTCACCACCGCCTCGGAGGGCGCGCTCCAGGCGTGGGCGGTGGCAATGGAACAGGCGAAGAGCACCAGGGCGCGAAGAATAAAGGCCATGGTTCAGAATTCCCGGCTCAGGGAAACCATCAGCTCCCGGCGCATGGCAGTCTGCTGGAAGAAGGGCTGACGGGCAAATTCCTCATGTTCCGGCCCGGTCAGGTTACGACCGGTCAGGGCCACTTCGGTGCGCCGGTCCATCCGATAACTCCAGCGGAAGTCGAAGGTGCCATAGCCGGGCACCCCCCGGGCGGGCATGGGCCCGGCACCCCGCCAGGTCAGATCGAAACGCTGGCGGGCAGATATATCCCAAAGGGAACGGACAAAAGCCTGGCGGGTGGGGAAGCCCCCCTTAAAGGAAATCAGGGAAGGCTGCTGGGGCGTCTGGCTGTATTCCAGGCTTTCATGGTAGAGGGTCAGACCGCTGCGCAGCTGCCAGTTGTCCGCCGCCTGCCAGTCCAGGGCCCATTCCAAGCCGTGGGTAGTGCCCCGGGCATGGTTGTAATAGGACATGCTGAGCTGGGACGGGTTGTAATCGATGGTTTCCAGGTCCGCATAACGGTTGCGGTAAAGGGACAGGTCGGAAGCCAGGGTGGGGGACAACTGGGCTCGCCAGCCCCCTTCCTGGCTGATCAGGGTTTCCGAGCCAAAATCCGGATTGCCCTGGACCGGCACGGCGCTGATGCCCTGGCCGCCGTAGCGGATATTCCGGTCCACCTGGTTGCCGGCCCGCACCGCCCGGGCCGTACCGGCCCACAGGGTGTGCCCGGCGGCCGGGGTCCACACCAAGCGCAGATTAGGCTGGAACTGGGTGCCGGACTGGGGCACATGTTCCACCTTGGCCCCGGCAATGAGCCGCAGACTGGGGCGGAACTGCCATTCGTCCTGGAGGAATAGATTGATCACATTGGCGGTGGAGCTGTCCGGATCGAAGGCCAGCTTGCTGGAACCGATGGAATCAAAGTGATACTGGCGCACCCCGCCGCCCCAGGTGAGGCGATGGAACGGGTTCAATTCCTGGCTCCGTTGCAGATCGAAGTCCGCCACGTTTTCTTCCAGAACGCTGCCAATGGCCGCCTCCTGGCGCCAGGAATAGGCCAGATAGCCCTGCATCTGAACCAGGGAGCCATCCTCCAGCAGGCGGGTCACCCGGCCCTGGAGATGGTGGCCCCGAATATCGTCGGAAGTGGCCAGGGGCATGGGGGCGCCCCCGCTATAACCACTGTAGCCCTCCCCCGTCACCATCCAGGTGGTGCTGCCCGGGGCACTGTCGGCCCGGAAGCCGACCCGGTCGGAACGGGATTCATCCCCGGGGCGATTACTGCCGTTCAGGGAACCGGTCAGATAACGAGTCTGATCCCGATGGTGGCTCTGGCTATAGACCCGCCAGGCGCTGCCATCCTCATTGGTCTGGCCCCAACGCAGCCCCAGCTTGCCCCGTTCCACATTGCCCAGACTGACGCTGGCCAGGCCCCCAGTGGTTTCCTGGGCGGTGCGGGTGACGATATTGATCACCCCATTCACCGCATTCACCCCCCACAGGGCCGCTCCCGGCCCCCGGATAATTTCGATGCGGGCGATGTTGTCCAGGGGAATGTCATTGGCGTCCCAGAACACCCCGGAATAGACCGAGTTGTAGATGCTGCGCCCATCCACCATGACCAGGAGCTTGCTACCGAAAAAGCCGTTCATGCCCCGGGAGGAAACGGCCCAGCGATTGCCATCCAGCTGGGCCACATGGAGACCGGGCACCAGCCGCAGTAGATCCGGCAGGGAAGTGGCGGCCATGCGCTCAATGTCTTCCCGGCGCAGCACGGTGGTGGCCGCCGGCGCATCGGCCAGCTCGGAGGGATGCTTGAGTACGGAACTGACTTCCGTGGTGAGCAACTGCTCGATGGGCAGGGACACCAGATCCTGCTCCAGCCCGCCCCCCTCCTGGCCCCAGGCCAAAATGGGCAGACAGATCCCGCACCAGACCAAGTACCCCCGCAAGGTCATAACCGTTCCCTGAAATATTGGTATTGCGGTCCGGCCCCCAATGCCGGACTCATATGGGGAAGGGATTGTAACGGCCCCGGGCTATGACAAAAAGAAGTCCGGCCCAATTTTTTTCCCTGTTACATTTCCCTACCCCACTCTTTTCCTTATTCTTCATAGGCTTAAGCAAAAAATCCGCCCTTACCCTCTGGCCGCCCCTTTTCTTCCCGCCGGGATACAGGTGTAAGGATTTGTTTCCCCCGTCCGCCCCGCCCCCCTTCCCAGCGTTAGGGAGACAATGATTACGGACTTCCCTTGGAGAACAGCTCATGGATAGCAGTGCCACCACCAGCCTGTTGGTAAAAATCGCCGCCGTTTCCGTCACCGCCGTCAGTCTGGCGGGGGTGGGGGTACTCACCGGCGTTCTGCCCACCCCGGGAGGCCAGGCCCCGGCAGTCAGTACCCCGGTCCCGGTGGCAGCCCCGGCGGCCAGCACCGCAGCCAGCACCTCGCCCCAGGCCGCCACCCAAACGGCGCCCCAGCCCCCCCTTCCCCCTTTACCCAGTGCGGCCACTCCGGCAGCGGCCGCTGCTTCCGCCGCCCCCACTCCCCGGCCCGTGGCCCAGGCCCCCGTCCATCGGGAAACGGCGGCGCACAAACCCCACACCCAGGAGACTGCCAAGTCCAGCCATAGCAATCGCAGGGATGCCAACACCCCGCCGCCCGCCACGGAACCGGGCCGGATCGCCCAAATTCCGGACAGCGCTACGGCGGCCAAGCCCGCTCCCTGCAACGAATGTGGGGTGGTGGATAACATTGAAGCGGTAACCAAGCCCGGCCAGGGCAGCGGTTTGGGAGCCGTGGCCGGCGGTGTGCTGGGCGGCATTCTGGGCCATCAGGTGGGCAACGGCTCGGGCCGGGATCTGGCCACCCTGGCGGGAGCCGTGGGCGGCGCCTTCGCTGGTAACCAGGTGGAGCGCAACCACCGCAGCACCCAGGAATACCGGATCACGGTCCGCTTCCAGGACGGTTCCAGCCGCAGCTTCAGCCAAAGCAGCCAGCCGGGCTGGCGCATCGGCGACCGGGTCAAGGTGGTGGACGGAAGCTTGCAGCCCTATTAGGAGATCGGTGGTGGGCCGGTGATAGACCGGTGGGGGAAACGGTGGAGGGCCGGTACAGCGGCCCCTCCCCACTGGTTCAGGCAGGCAGAAAAGCACCAGGGGTATTGGCGGGGCCCGGCAACGGCGCCCCGCCTTTTTTCAAGGGAAGCCCTAGGCAGGTGGCGCTATTCGGTCCCCCAAAGGGGCCTTCCTAAAAATCAGCGAGACAGGGGCATTTCCCCCGGCTAGAAAGCAGGCGGAGCGAGGACAAGGGGAAAACCCGGGGACCTCCGGGCAACCGCCCCCGCGGCAGGGAGGCCCAGCGCGTAACACCAGGGTTTAAGCCTGGAGACATAGGGGATGCCCCCTCTACCCCGGGGGGCCGGAGCCCGGCCTGTCGGGTTGTGCGACAATTCAGCCCCATGAGCGACTTGCCCCCCCTGCCTTTCCCGCCCCTCCAACCTGCCCGCCTGGAACGCACCGATACGGGGGTGCCCTATTCCACCGCCTACGGGGACGTTTATCACTCTGCCTCCGGCGCCGTGGGTCAGGCCCAGCATGTCTTCCTTCACGGCAATGGCCTACCGGAGCGGTGGCAGGGGGAAGAGCGCTTTGTCATCCTGGAAACCGGATTCGGCCTGGGTCTCAATTTCCTCGCCACCTGGGCCGCCTGGAAGGACGATCCCCGGCGCTGCCAGCGCCTCCATTTCGTTTCCGTGGAAAAACATCCCTTCCGCCGGGAAGATTTGGCCGAACTGCACCGGACCTTTCCCGAATTCGCTCCCCTGGCGGCCCAATTGCAGGGGGCCTGGCCCCTCCTGGTGCCCGGCCCCCAGCGCCTGCATTTTGAGGGGGGACGGGTCACCCTCACCCTCTATCTGGGGGATGCCTTAAGTTTCTTGCCCCAGCTCCGGGTGGGGGCCAACGCCTTTTACCTGGACGGTTTTTCCCCGGCCAAGAATCCGGAACTGTGGTCCGACTATCTCTTCCGGGCCCTCTCCCGCCTGGCCGCCAAGGACGCCACCCTGGCCACCTGGTCCGTGGCGGGCGGGGTACGGGACGGGCTCAAGGCCGTGGGCTTTGTCAGCGAAAAGGTGCCGGGCTTTGGCACCAAGCGGCAGATGCTCCGGGGCCGCTACCGGGGCCCCAGCCTGGGGGACCCGGGCGTTAGCGGACGGCGGGTGCTGGTCATCGGCGCCGGATTTGCGGGCACTTCCGTGGCGGAACGTCTAGCCGCCCGGAACTTTGCCGTGACCCTGGTGGATCAGGCTGACGGGCCGGGTCAGGGGGCATCGGGCAACCGGGTGGGAGTGCTGCGCCACCAGCCCAGCCTGGACGACAACCGCTTAAGCCGCCTCACCCGGGCCGCTTTCCTCTACACCCGTAGTCATTTGCAGCAACTGTCCCGGGAAGGCCTGCCGGTCCATTGGGGCGCCTCGGGGGTCATCCATCTGGCCCGGGATGGGGCCCATGAGGCCCTCCAGGCTCGCACCGTGGCCCACCAGCAGCCGCCTGAGGAATATCTCCAATACCTGGACCGGGAAGCAGCCAGTGCCCGTATCGGCTGGCCCGTGGACCACGGGGGCTGGTATTTCCCCCTGGGGGGCTGGGGCGTCCCCCCCTCCTTGTGCGCCGCCAATCTGGCCCGCTGGGAGGGCGCCATCACCCCCCGCTATGGACAACGGGTGGAACGGCTGGAATACGCCGCCGGCGCCTGGCGGGCCCTGGACCCGGACGGGCGGACCATCGCCGAATGCGAAACCGTGGTGCTGGCCAATGCGGCGGACGCCAAGCGGCTGGCTGGCGCCCATGGCTGGCTACCCCTTTCCCCAGCCCGGGGCCAGGCCACCCTGATTCCCGAGGGTCAGACCCCGCCCCTGGACATGGTGGTCTGCGGCCAGGGCTACATCACTCCGGCCTACGAAGGCCTGCGGGTCTGCGGCGCTTCCTTCCTGGCCGGGGACGAAGACGAAGCCCTGCGGCTCACGGAGCAGCGGGACAATCTGGACAAGCTCCAGACCATTCTGCCCGGCTTCGCCCCCCACCTGACCCCCGCCCAGCTGGCGGGCCGGGTGGGCTTCCGCCCCATTTCCCTGGACCGTATGCCCATGCTCGGGCCCCTGCCGGAAAACGGACCGCCCCCGGCCAACGCCCGCCTGGTGACCCTGCCCCGCCGCCCCGGCCTGTGGCTGGCCAGCGGCTTCGGCGCCCGGGGCTTCGTCCTCTCCGCCTTAGCCGGGGAATTTCTCGCCAGCCGCTTGGCCGGGGACCCCTGGCCCCTTGAACGGGAACTGGGGGAAGCCCTGGACCCGGGCCGCTTTCAGCTCCACCAGCAGCGCCACCCCATGCCCGAAGACGTGGATAAGGAATAAGGCCCAAGGTAGGCCAAGGGCGCGGTAAGACTTCATAAGACTTCGGCGGGGCAGAAGACAGTAGGCCGGAAACCCCGGCCTCAACGACGCCACAGAAACCAGGCGGCCCAGCCCAGGCCATGGCCCGCCACGGACAGCCAGAAACGGGCCTGAAAGCCCGGTTTGCGGGTTTTGTGATGGAAATAACGCTGGGCCAGCCAGGCCCCGGGCCATCCCCCCAGCCAGCCCAGAAGAATGAGCCGGGTTTCCGCCGTACGCCGGTCCCCCCGGCGGGCCGCCCCCTTGTCCCCACCATAGGCCCCCAGGGCCACCAGACTCCACATCCCATACCAGGCGGCCACCCCCAGTCCGTTCAGGGCGCCCGCCCTGTCCCAGGTAACCCCCAGCCCTTCCAGCCCAAGCATGGCTGAGGCTCCTTACAGGGCGCCCACGGGTACTCCGGGAACGGCGGCCGCCTCCGGTGCCCGCCCCCGGGCCTGCCAGGTTTCCAGGCCGATGGCCTGGAGCCGGTCGAAGGGGGGCGGTTTGTTAAACACGGCCACCCCAGGGGGCATGCCCCCGTAGCTATCCCAGGTCTCCGGCTCCAGGGACGTAATGGCCACCACCCGGGTATCCGCCAGCAGGGGGTCCCCCTTGATGGCCCGGAGCAGGCGAAAACCGTCCATGCCCGGCATGCGCAGATCGGTTACCACCAGATCGGGCCGCAGCTGGCCAATGAGCAGCAGGCCCTGGTACCCGTCTTCCGCCAGATGCAATTCCACGGGAAAGGGCCAGCGACCAAATTTGGCCTCGTAAAGCTTCAGGTAGATAGGGTCATCTTCCACCACCACCAGGCGCAGAGGCACGGGAGACGGGGTTGCCACGCCTTCGGCGGTGGCGGCCTGGGCCCCCTGGCCTTTCCGGGGAGCGCTGCCCGCCCCCTCCTGGGCCCGCTGGCGCATCAGACTGGCCACCGAATCCATATCGATGCGCCGATGCCCGCCGCTGGTCTTCCAGGCCTGGAGAATGCCTTCTTCCACCCAGAGCTGAACGGTGCGGACGGATACGCCCAGACGGTTGGCCGCCTCCCGGGTAGTCAGGTAGGCGAGGCGGGGATGGGCTGGCATGGAGAAATCCTGGTCGGGATAAAAAGGGGAGCGGGGGGCGGCACGAGGAAAAGCGGGCCCCGCCCCGGAGTCCGGCCTGGATGGCCGCCGCTCCGGAGAAATGCCCCCCTGCTCCTCCCGCCTTTTCCGTCTCCGGAAAAAGTCAGTTTTTTATCAATTTTTTCCATTTTAAAGCCTCTCCGCCTTCCTGACCACGCTCAAGGACACCCGGGGAACCCGCTAGGACATTGTCAATCCACCAAAGACGCCCCTTTCCCGGCTCAGGAGGCCCGGCTGGCCGCCCCCCGGGCCAGGGTCACCAAGGCTTCCAGCAGGGGGACCACGGCTTCGAAATCAAAATCCCGCAGTTCCCGCAGGATGGGCTGGAAAGCCCCGCCCCGCCCCGCTTCCAGCAAAGCCGGCGCCAAGGCCTCGGCCCACTCCAGGGCTTCCCCCCGGCTGTCCCGACAGAGTTCCAGCAAGGCTTCCAGCCGAGCCACCAGATCCCCAGACAGGGGCAAGCCGGCAATGGCGGCTCCCGGGATGCCAGAGGGCCCGGGCTGCACCGCCTCCGGCGCCGTCAGAAAAGCCTGGATGCCGTCGCAAAGCCCCTGCAAGGCCAGGTCCAATTGCCCGGCCAAGGCTTCCCAGGTAGCGGGGCTCTCCCCTTCCTGGCGCAGGGCGCGCTCCAGGGTCTGGGCCAGGGATTGGATGGGCCGGGCCGACAGGGTACCCGCCATACCCTTCAGGGAATGGGCCAGGAAACCGGCCTGCTGCCTATCCCCCCGGGCCAGGGCGGCGCCAATGCGCTGGCCGCCGTCCCGCCATTTCAGGGTTTCCTCCAGCACCCGGCGGAAAAGCTTGGCTTTGCCGCCCATGCGCCGCCAGGCTTCCGCCCCGTCCAGACCGGGCAGGCAGGCGGACCAATCCGGCTCGGCCCCCTCCGGCACCAGGGACAGGGGGGAGGTTTCCGGCCCCGTCACCGCCGTCCCATCCACCGTGGCCAGCACCAGGGCCGGGCGCCGCTCCACCGGGGGCGCCGGCGCCCGTACCTGGGCCTGAGCCGGGGTAAGCCAATGGCCCAGGCAGGCGAACAGCCGTTCCGGGTCCACCGGCTTGGCCAGATGGTCATTCATGCCCGCCGCCAGACACTGGGCCATTTCCTCCGGCTGGGCGTGGGCGGTCAGGGCTATCACGGGCAGTCCGGCCAGGGCCGGGCGGCTACGGATAGCCCGGGTGGCAGCCAGGCCGTCCATGACCGGCATCTGCACGTCCATCAGCACCCCATCAAAGGGCGGCGGCATCTGTTCCAGGCGTTGCAGGGCCTGTTCCCCATCCCCCACCACTTCCACCCGGGCGCCGGCTTCCTGGAGCAAATCCCGGATCACCATCTGATTCACCGGATTGTCTTCCGCCACCAGCAGGCTCACCCCCAGCAGGGGCCGATCCCGGAGCGGCAGGGGGGACCAGCCCCCGTCCCGGCGCTGAACCAGGGCCAGCAGGGCTTTTTCCAGCCCCAGGGGGGTAACAGGGCGGCTCAGAATGGCCCAGTGGGCGGGCATGTTTTCCAGGCCTTCGGGACAATCCGCTCCGCCCCCCAGGAGCAGCACCGGGGGGCAACGCCCAGGAGGCAGGGCCCCCAGGGCCGCCAACAGCGCCCCGTCCCCCAGATCGGGCAGACGGCTGTCCAGCACCAGACAGAAAGGCTGGCGAGCGCCGCTGCGCAGGCGGGCCAGGAGCGCGAAGCCGGTGTTTTCCACTTCCACCCGCAAGCCCCATTGGCCCAATTGGCGGGCAATACTGTGGCGGCTGGCAGCCAGGGGCTCCACCAGCAGGGCCGTGGATTCCGCCAAGCCCTGCAATTCCGGCGCCTTAACGTGGGCTTCGGGAAAGGCGAAGCGGGCCCGGAAGGTGAACTCGCTACCCTCCCCTACCCGGCTGCTGACCCGAATGCCGCCTCCCATGAGCTGGGCCAGCTGGCGGCAGATGGCCAGGCCCAGGCCCGTACCGCCAAAGCGCCGGGTGGTGGAGGCATCCGCCTGCTCAAAGGGCTCGAACAGGCGGGCCAGCTTGTCTTCCCCGATGCCGATGCCCGTGTCCGTCACGGCGAAATCCAGGGTCACCCCCAGGCTGTCTTCCCCGTCCTCTTCCGGTACCGCCGTCACGGTAAGACCCACGGTGCCCGTGGCAGTGAATTTCAGGGCGTTGCCCAACAGATTGGTAAGGACCTGTTCCAGGCGTAGGGCATCCCCCACCATGCGCTCCGGCACTTCCGGCGCCAGATTGCAGACCAGTTCCAGGCCCTTTTCCAGGGCTTTTTCACTGAATAGGCCCAGCACCCGTTCCAGGGATTCCCAAAGGGAAAATTCCCCGTGTTCCAGGCCCATTTTTCCAGCCTCAATTTTGGAGAAATCCAGCACATCGTTCACGATGCCCAGGAGATTGTTGGCCGCGCCGTGGACCTTTTGCAGATAGTCCTGCTGCTTGGGGGTGAGGGGGGTGCCCAGGGCCAAATGGGAAAGACCCAGGATGGCATTCAGGGGGGTGCGGATTTCATGGCTCATATTGGCCAGGAAATTGGATTTAGCCTGGGCCAGTTCCAGGGAGCGGGCGGCGGCCTCTTCCATGGCCTGCTGGGCCAGGCGTCGCTCCGTCACATCCGTGCCCAGCACGGCAAACTGGACTACCCGGTCCCCTTCCCCCAGGATGGGCTGGACTTCCAGATCCAGCCAGGCGGGGCGGCCGCTCTTGCAATACACCGCCAGTTCCTCCCGGGTCCGGCGCCCCTCGGCCAGGCATTGGTGGAAGCGGGACTGGGCGGCCCGGTCCGTTTCCGGCCCGCTCAGGAGCTGGGCCGGTTCCCGGCCTTGGACATCTTCCAGGGTATAGCCGCTCAGGGCGGTAAAGCCCTGGTTGATCCACTCGATTACCCCTTCCCGGTTGAGGATCATCAGGGTGTTGTGGGTGGAGCCGGCCACCAGGGCCAGACGGCGCCGCTCCTCTTCCTTGGCGAAGACTTCGCTCACGTCCTGGACCAGCACCAGGCACCGCTCCCGGCCATGGATGGTGACCCGCCGGGCCCGGAGTTCCAGGCGCAGCAGCTGGGCATCCCCCTGGCGCCGCACCGCCAGGGGGATTTTCCCGGCCTCCGGTGCCAGGGCCCGCTGCAACAATTCCTGCCAGTCGGCCGCCGGGATTCTTTCCCGGCTGTCCGGCTCCAGGCGCCAGGCCCGGCCCAGATCGGCCTCCGGCAGGGCATCCCGCTCCAACCCCAGGAGGGCGATGCAGGCCGCATTGGCCTCGCCGATGGCCAGGGAATCCGGGTCCACCACCATCACCCCGTCCTGGACCCCGTCAAACAGGGCCCGCACATAAATGCCGTTTTCCCGCAGGCTTTCTTCCATGAGGCGGCGTTCGGCGATCTGGGCCTGGAGCAGCTGATTCTTGCCTTCCAGTTCCTCGGTGCGGGAACGCACGGTAGCTTCCAGCATCTCCCGATGCCGGGCCAGGGCCCCTTCCGCCGCCTTGCGCTCGCCGATGTCCCGGGCATAGACGAAGAGCAGGGCCCGCTCGTCGAATTCCAGATAATCCACGGTCATTTCCACCGCCAGGGCCTGGCCGTCGGGCCGCCACAGCCGGGTTTCCCGGGTCATGCCGCCGCCCTTGCCCGCCTGGCGCCAGAAATCTTCCCAGCTTTCCGCCGTCAGTTCCCCATCCACCTCCCAGGCGTATTCCCGGCGGTTCTGGCCTTCCCGCTCCACCAGTTCCCGGGCCGCCTGGTTGTAGTAGACGATGCGGCCGGAGCGCTCCACCCAGTACATGAGTTCCCGGGCGTGATCGATGGAATAGCGGGTAAGTTGGAGGTCTTTCAGGGTCAGGATCAGGCTGGTCACGTCCGTCCCCGCCACCACCACCCCCTGGGCCTGGCCCTGGCTGTCCGTCAGACGGCGGCAACGCCACTCCAGCCAATGGACTTCCCCATTCCGGTCTTCCAGGCGGGAGAGGGCGCCGGACAGCTCCCGCACCTCCCCGGAAAGGAGGCGCCGGATTCGTTCCGCCGCCGCTTCCTGATCTTCCCCGTGCTGAAAGAAGTAGGAAGACCAGATCTGGTGGCGGGCCTGTTCCTCTTCCCCGCCCAGCAGTTCCAGGCCTTTGCGGTTGAGGCGAAGAATGCGGCCCTCCCGGTCCAGGATGGTGATGACCACATCCACGATGTCCAGATAGGTATCGGCCAGATGCTTGGCCTGCTCCGAGGCCTGGAGGGCTTCCCGGATGTCGGAAATATCCAGATCCGCCCCCTGAACCCGCAGGGGCCGCCCCGTCCCGTCCCGCTCAATGCGAGCGGCAAAGCGGATATAACGCAGGGCCCCGTCCCCCCGGAAAATCCGGAATTCCCCGGAGAAATCCCGCTCCTGGGAAGCCAGCAGGCCTTCCCAGCGAGTCAGCAGGGCCTCCCGGTCCTCCGGATGGACCTGGGTGGACCAGGTTTCCAGGGTGGTGGGGGCGACACTGGGGGGCTGGCCGTAAATGGCGTGTTGGCGCTCATCCCAGAACAGCAGGCCGGTGGCCTGATCCCAGTCCCAAATCCCAATGCCGCTGGCCGCCACCGCCAGCTGGCGGCGCCGTTCGCTTTCCCCCAGGGCGGTTTCCTGATGATGGCGTTCCGTAATGTCTTCCACCTGGGCCAGGAGAAATTCCACCCGACCCTGGCCATCCCGCACCGCCGCCGCCCGGACCTGGGCCCAGAGCACCTTGCCATCGGGACGCAGGTAGCGCTTTTCCAGGCGGTAACTGTCCTGGGAACCGGACAGCAACTGTTCCAGCAGGGGCTGCTGGGCCGCCCAGTCCTCCGGATGGGTCAGGCTGGCCACGGTTTTCCCCACCAGGGCGCCCGCCGGGTAGCCGGAAAGCCGCCCCAGGGCCGGATTGGCTTCCAGAATCACGCCCTGGGGCGTGAGCAGGGCGATCCCCAGGGGGGATTGCTCTACCGCCTGGCCGTAGCGCCGTTCCCGTTCTACCAGAGCCCGATGGGCCGCCTCCCGGCCACTCACATCCCGCAACAGCAGGGTGACGCCCCCGTCCGTTTCCCGGGCCACGGGCCAGGCTTCCAGGGCCAGGGCCCGCCCCTCCTCGTCCCGACCCTCAACCAACACCACCCCATCCGCCGAGGAAGCCGCCACCAGCAGGCGTCCCAGCCAGGGGAAACGCTGCCCCACGATCTGGGCGTCCAGCCCCGGGAAATAGGCGCTTTTTTCCCCCAGACGGGTCGCCAGCAAGGGAGACACGGCCTTGATCCGGCCTTCGCCGTCCAGGCTTAAGGCCAAGCCTGCCCAGGCCTGACGCCCGGGCAGATGACGGCGCCACCACAAAGTGGCCCCAAAGGCTGCCAGCCCCATGCCGAACCAGGCCAGCAGAACCGCTCCCAGCCCCCCCTGGCCCAGGCTGTCCCAGACCAGGGCGCCCCCTACCAGCCCCACGCCCCCCGTCAGAACGGCGGAGATCAGCCAAGTTTTAGTCATGCGGCCTCCTGGAAAGGGGGATTAGGGAAAAAGGGGGAAAGAAGTGCGAAAGCCCCCAGGTCGCCCCCCGCAATCCCATCAGATAGAAAGGAGGGGGAGGGAGGAAAAACTTCGGTTCAGAAGACCGATGCCCGGTCAGGGCAGGAGCCTTCCTTGAAATTCAATTTTTATCATTTTATATCATTTTTTTTCAAATAAAACCTAAAAAAAAAGTCACCTGCGCCCAGTGACCGGCCTAAAGAACCAGGAGTACCTTGCTTTATACCCAAACGTTCTAGAAAACGTCTTTTTTAGTGCTAGTATTTGGTCCCACATGCTTCTCCCTCCCCGATTTCCCTCAAGACCGGGGTGGCCCTTCATAACGCCAAGAAAGCGAGTTTACCGATGCCGAAAATCGAAACCCTTGCCGTCCATGCCGGTTACTCCCCGGACCCCACCACCAAAGCGGTGGCCGTCCCCATCTACCAGACCACTTCCTTTTCCTTCGACAACACCCAACACGGGGCCGACCTGTTCGATCTGAAGGTGCCGGGCAACATCTACACCCGGATCATGAATCCCACCAATGACGTGCTGGAAAAGCGGGTCGCCGCCCTGGAAGGGGGCGTAGGTGCCCTGGCCCTGGCTTCCGGTGCCGCCGCCGTCACCTACTCCATTTTCACCATCGCCGAGGCCGGGGATAACATCATCTCCACCACCACCCTCTACGGTGGCACCTACAACCTGTTCGCCCACACCCTGCCCCAGTTCGGCATCCAGGTGCGCTTTGCCGATTACCGGGACCCGGCTTCCTACGAAAAGCTCATCGACGCCAAGACCAAGGCCATCTACGCCGAATCCATCGGCAATCCCCTGGGCAACATCACCGACTTCGAACAGCTGGCCAAGATCGCCCACAAGCACGGTATTCCCCTGATCGTGGATAACACCGTGCCCTCCCCCTACCTGTGCCGCCCCTTTGAATTCGGCGCCGACATCGTGGTCCATTCCCTGACCAAGTACCTGGGCGGCCATGGCAATTCCATCGGTGGCGCCATCGTGGATAGCGGCAAATTCCCCTGGGCCGAACACAAGGAAAAATTCCGCCGCCTCAATGAGCCGGATGTTTCCTACCACGGGGTGGTCTACACCGAAGCCCTGGGCGAAGCGGCCTACATCGGCCGGGCCCGGGTCGTGCCCCTGCGCAATACCGGCGCCGCCCTCTCCCCCTTCAACGCCTTCCTCATTCTGCAAGGCATTGAAACCCTGCCCCTGCGCATGGACCGGGTCACCTTCAACAGCCAGAAAATTGCCGAATTCCTCAATGGCCACAAGAAGGTCAATTGGGTCAATTACGCCGGTCTCAAGGATCACAAGGACCACGCTCTGGCGGAAAAATACATGGGGGGCCGTCCCTCCGGCATTCTCACCTTCGGCGTCCAAGGCGGACGGGAAGGGGGCGCCAAGTTCCAGGATGCCCTGAAGCTCTTCACCCGCCTGGTGAATATCGGCGACGCCAAGTCCCTGGCCACCCACCCGGCCTCCACCACCCACCGCCAGCTGTCCCCGGAAGAACTGGCCAAGGCCGGGGTGACGGAAGACACGGTGCGCCTGTCCATCGGCATCGAACACATCGACGATTTGATCGAAGATCTGGATCAGGCCCTGGCGGCAGTTTAAAGGCCTGGGTCGCAAACCAAAGGCGGGGGATTTTCCCCCGCCTTTTTTTGTGCCCGCCATTCAGCCATCGGAGGCGACAAAGCCCGCCTGCGCCCCTGGACCAAGAAGGGCTCCGGCAGTAGGGAGACCAGCCTCGACACCTGCCTCCCCCGACTTCAGAGGCGCCCCCTTCCCTCCCCCATTCCAGGCAGGAATAGGTAGACTGACCGCCTCCCCCCATCCCTGACACCATGATCCGACTGCTGTTCCTCTGTCTCCATTGCTGTCTCTGCCTGATCGCCCTGCCGGTCGGGGCAGCGGAACTGCGCCTGGGGCTGGCGGCGGAGGTGTCCTCCCTGGACCCCCACTATCTCAATGCGGCGCCCAATATCGCCCTGTCCAGCCATCTGTACGACACCCTGGTGGGGGTGGATGGGGAGGGGCGGCTGGTGCCCGCCCTGGCCCTGTCCTGGCGGGCAGTGAGTCCCACGGTATGGGAATTCCGGCTGCGCCCCGGGGTACGCTTTCATGACGGCACGCCCCTGACAGCGGCGGATGTGCTCTATTCCCTGGACCGGCCCGCCACTCTCAGCCACAGCCCGGGGCCCTTTACCCCCTTCACCAAGACCATTGTGGCCAAGCGGGCCCTGTCCCCCCTGGTGCTACGCCTTACCACGGCCCAGCCCTACGGAGGCCTGCCCCTGGACCTGGCCTCCATCTTCATCGTCGCCCGCCACGCCCCCGCCGGCGCCCGTCCCTGGGGGGACGGGGAGCGGAATGCCCCCCTGGTGGGTAGCGGCCCCTATACCCTGGAGCGCTTCCAGCGGGGGGTGGGCGTACAGCTGAAACGCTTTGACGGCTACTGGGGCCCGGCTTCCCCCTGGGAGCGGGTAACCCTGCGCTTTCTCCCCAATGACGGGGCCCGGCTCGCCGCCCTCCTGGCCGGGGATGTGGATGGCATCGAAGCGGTGCCCGCCCCGGACATTCCCCGGCTGAAAATCGATCCCCGCTTTGCCCTCAGCCAGCGGGTCTCCTGGCGCACCCTGATGTTGCAGCTGGATCTGGCTCCCCGCCCCAGCCCGGATATCCGAGGGCCGGAGGGCCAGCCCCTCAAGGTGAATCCCCTGGGGGACGCCCGGGTACGTCAGGCCCTGTCCCTGGCCATAGACCGGCGGGCCCTGTGCCACCGGCTCCTGGATGATCTGGCCCTGCCCGCCGCCAATCTGGTGGCCCCGGGCATTCCCGGCTATCGCCCGGAGGCACCCATGGAGGCTTACGATCCGGCCCGGGCCCGCCGCCTGCTGGCGGAGGCTGGCTATCCCCGGGGCTTCCAACTCACCCTCCACGGCCCCCGGGGCCGCTATATCGGGGATGAGCGGGTGCTCCTGGCCCTGGCCCAGTTCTTCAGCCGCATCGGCGTTGCCACCCAGGCCCAGACCCTGCCCTACAGCCTGTATTTTGGCCGCCTGCGCCAGAGCCAGTTCAGCGCCGGGCTCCTGGGCTGGGGCTCCCTGGCCGGGGATTTCGCCCTGCGGAGCCTTCTGGCCAGCCCCGCCCCGGACCGGGGCTGGGGCACCTGGAACTGGGGGGCTTACACCAATCCCCGCCTGGACCGGGCTCTGGAAGCAGCCCTCACGGCAGTCCAGACGCCCCAACGGGAAGCCGCCACCCAGACGGCCATGGCCCTGGCCCTGACAGACCGGCCCGTGCTGCCCCTCTATCATCAGGTGGCCACCTGGGCCTGGCGCCGTCCCTTAAACTACCCGCCCCGGGTGGATGAATTCACCTTTGCCTGGCAGGTCCGCCCCCGATGAGCCCCTCCTTGCCCCGGCCACCCCGCCCCCCTTTCCCTGACCTTCCCCGCCCATGAGCTTCTTTCTTCGCCGTCTCGGCCATGGCCTGCTGGTACTGCTGGCGGTGGTCACCCTGGTCTTTCTCGCCATCCACGTCATCGGCAATCCGGTGGATTTGCTGGTGGATCCCCAGGCGGACCAGGCCGACCGGGCCCGTATCCTGCACCAGTTGGGCCTGGATCAGCCCTGGTGGCGCCAGTATGGCCATTTCCTCGCCGGGGCCTGCCGGGGCGACCTGGGCAATTCCTTCCTCTACGGGGAATCGGCCCTGGGCCTCATTCTGGAGCGCCTGCCCGCCACCCTGGAACTGGCCTTCGCAGCCCTGCTCCTGGCCCTAGGCCTGGGGCTGCCCCTGGGGCTGTGGGCCGGACTGCAGCCCCGCTCCCGTCTGGTGCCCCTCATCGACACCCTGGCCACCCTGGGCTTTGCCCTGCCCACCTTCTGGGTGGGCATTCTGCTGATCCTGATTTTCGCTGTTCAGGGCGGCTGGCTGCCCCCGGGGGGCCGGGGCGCCACGGTGACGGTGGCTGGCATCCCCCTCTCCATTCTCACCCTGGACGGCTGGCGCCACCTGGTTCTGCCCGCCTTCAGCCTGGGCCTGGCCCGGCTGGCCCTGGTGATCCGCCTGACCCGGAGCGGCGCCCGCCATATCGCCGCCCAGGCTTACATGAATTACGCCCGGGCCAAGGGCCTTTCCGGCCCCACCCTACTGTTCCGCCACCTGCTCCCCAACCTCTGGCCCGGCCTGATTACCGTGCTGGGCCTGGAACTGGGCAGCCTGATCGCCTTCGCCGTGGTCACCGAATCCGTATTCGGCTGGCCCGGCATGGGCAAGCTCCTCATCGATGCCATCGCAGCCCTGGACCGTCCCGTGGTGGTGGCCTATCTACTCCTGGCTGCGGCCCTCTTCGTAAGCCTCAATCTGGTGGCGGACCTGCTCCACGGCTGGCTGGACCCCCGGGTTCGGGAAGGGGAAAGGAAATGAAGGCGGCCTGGCCTTTGCTCCACCGCTTTCTCGCCACCCGGCGGGGCCAACTGGCCCTCCTCCTGGGCCTGCCCCTC